>QIKQ01000025.1 GCA_003233075.1 Gammaproteobacteria bacterium | reverse complement strand
CGACCTAAATTATTTTCAATACTATTAAAAAGCAGCCAGCTTTTCTCGCCATTATTACCAGCCACATTAAAGAAAAAAATACCACCACGTCGAAAATTAACAGCATGGCCAGTAACCACTCAGAACAACCGAACAATGCTGGTGCTCGAGGGTTGCGCGCAACCCTCGGCAAACCCTAATACCAATGCCGCCACAGCACGGGTGCTAAATCGACTGGGCATTACGCTGGTACACGCACCGCAAGCCGGTTGCTGTGGTGCGGTTAACTATCACCTGTCTGCACATGCTGCAGCGCTGAAAAATATGCGAGCTAATATCGATGCCTGGTGGCCTTACATTAACGCCAACGCCGAAGCCATTGTGATGACGGCCAGCGGCTGCGGAGCCATGGTGAAAGAATACGCAGAGTTATTTAAAAACGAGCCAGCCTATGCTGAAAAAGCAAAGCGCGTCAGCGAACTGTGCAAGGATATTAGTGAGATACTTATAAACGAAGATTTACAAAAATTAAATTTAAGCACCACTGCGAATAACAAACGCATTGCATTCCATTCACCGTGCACCTTACAACATACCCAACAAATTACCGGCTCAGTAGAAAAAATACTGCAACAAGCAGGTTATCAATTAACAAAAACAGCTGACAGCCATCTTTGTTGTGGCTCTGCAGGCACCTACTCCATTTTACAGAAAGAACTGTCACAACAACTTTTAGACAACAAACTTGCAGCCTTACAGAAAGAAAAACCTGCATGCATTGCTACCGCCAATATTGGCTGCCAACTTCACCTTGAAACAAAAGCTGGCGTTCCTGTGAAGCATTGGATAGAGTTGCTGGATAGAGAGGTTAACTTATAATTTATCTCTGGACTTCCCAGGACTTGAGGTTATGACAATTATTCAGTAACGTTCTTATGCGCATCGGGTTTCTTTGTTGATTCTTATTTGTTTGGTAACTGTAATGATGAACAATTACCCGATGCGCTTCAAGTTTTTTCTATATTACACTTTTTTACCCACTGATTCGTCGGAAGACCCTTATTATAAAATATAAATATTTAGTTAAACAAATGTATTAAGGAGATTGCTTCGTCGTGGTCTACGAACGCTCCTCGCAACGACCGCAAATAAAACAGACGAGTTTGTAATTATTTAGAAATCACTGATTTAGTAATTTGGTTATCAAGTAGTTTTTTAAGCTGATGAAATGGCATGGGTTTACCTATCAAATGACCTTGTGCTCGATCTATTCCTAGATCTTTAATTAAGTCAAATGTATCCTCGGTTTCAATTCCCTCGGCAACTGTTTCTAAGTCAAATCGATTAGCGAGATCTACAACTGATTCAACAATTTTCCAGTTTTCATCTTCACTGTATAAGCCAATTAGGAAAGATTTGTCTATTTTAAGTTCTTGGATCGGTAATTTTTTTAAGTAGGTTAAGGATGAAAACCCTGTACCAAAATCATCTATTGCGAGTCTAACGCCTAATTTTCTTAATCGATTTAAAGTCTTAGTCACTCGATCTGGATGTCGCATCATTATGCTTTCAGTTATTTCAACAACTAATTGCTTGGGTGGAAAACCCCAGAGTGATGTTGCACGTTCTATAAAATCAACAAAAAAATTGTTATCAAATAGGGGCGTAGAGGCGTTAACCGATACCGTAAAATTCGGATGCTGAACTAATAGGGGCTGACACTGACGCAATACTGTATTGACTAGCCACTCAGACAAAGCATCAATAAAACGATTATTTTCGGCGATCGGTATAAATATATCAGGGCCAACGGCTCCGTGTTTTTTACTATTCCAACGCACTAACGCTTCAGCACCAACAAATTCGCCAGTGATAAGGCTGCTTTGTGGTTGATAGGCAACATTGAGCTCATCATTTTTAATTGCATTGAGTAAATCATCTTCTAGGAGTGCTTCATTGACTAATTTTTTTGCCAATTGAGAGTTGTAAACAAAGTAAGGAGATTTTAGTGCATTGGCTTTTTCTAAGGCGAACTCCGCATAATTTAATAATTTTCCAGCTTCAACTGTGTGTTCTGGCGCGAGCGCAATACCGATGCGAACATTGGTACGCATTTTTTGTTGTTTGACTGTTTGCTCTTTTGATAGAGTGCTGAGTAGTCGTTGAATAGCAAGGGTACAATGATCAAGATTTATAACCGGATTTAATACAATAGCAAATCGGCGATCATTAATTTTACAGACAAGATCGTTTGGTCGAAGGATTTTTTTTATAAGTTCTGTCACATGGGCACTCATGGCTAAGCTTAGCTCATGACCATGATGAGCTTCGATAGTTCTGAGATTATTAATTTCTAATACTAAAAAAGCGAGCTTATTCTTTTCACTATTTTGATCAATTTTAGTTTGCAAGCATCTAATAAGTGCGGAACGATCTAAGTCAAGATTTTCAATGTGATTCATAGTCGTTGCTTAATCGTGTATAAAAAAATTGGCAGGATCAATTCCGAAAACGCCTGATTCATGACTTCGAACAATTTCAATTACTTCATTATTTTGATTTTTTTCTTCTTTGACTAAATCTATAACCGGTAGGTGATCAAGTGAATTTTGGTTTTTATCAAGTACTAACATAACGCGTGGTCGTAGTCTTCGAATACGGTTTTGCGCAAGTACAATACCTATTTCACCGGTTGACAATTCGACTATACTGCCCGTTGGGAAAATACCTAGGCATTGAATGAATTCTTCAACAAGTTCTTTTTGAAAATCAATATCACGCCATTCATACATGCATTTTATGGCGTCGAGAGTTGAAAGAGCTTTATTATATGAGCGGTGAGTTGTAATGGCATCATAACAATCAACAATGGCAGCAATCCGAGCAAAAACTGGAATTTGTTGTTCCCTTAGTCCGTTAGGGTAACCCTGGCCATTATGCCTCTCGTGGTGAAACTGAGCAATTTTAATCACTTCGTGAGAAACTTTACCATTAGCTTGTTGCAAAATTTCTACACCTAATTTGACATGTGTTTTAATTAGCTCAAATTCTTGACTGCTTAAACGTCCCGGTTTAGAGAGGAGAGATTTGGGTATTTTTACCTTACCTATATCACAAAGTAAAACACCTGTAGCGAGTTCTTTTAGTTCAGTTAAATTTAAACCTAGATGCCGACCAAAGCTAACCGCAAGAACGGATGTATCAATCGCATGATTGTAAGTATAGGAATCAAAATTTTTCAGTTTTGCTAGCCACAAAAACGCATCGGGATTTCTAACGATACTCTTAACCATGCCTTCGATTGTGCCAGCCATTTTATCCAAATCAATCGCCTTGCCATTACTTACAACTTCATGGATATGGTGATAATGTTTGTTTAGGCTGGTTCGACATTGTTTTGCAAATCCGATTTCGTCTTCAACCGGAATTTTATCTTCATAGTGACAGCTTCGATGCGGCAGGTTTTTTTTGTTGTCTGCCTGAGTTTTAGGGTTTTCGGAATAAATTTTAAGTTGTTTTGTTTCGGTATACTTTCTTTCGGTATCAACCAAAACGTGTTTGCAATGTTTTTCCAAGGCTTTAATGTCATGTCGCGATCGTATAAAAAATCCTTGAAACAAAAAAGGTGTTTCTAACCAGGGACGATCTAGTTGAGAAACAAACATACCTATTTTAAGTTCAAATACCGAGATTTTTAACATATGGATTCTGTTTTTCTAATTGCAAATAACATTTGTGCGCTAATATTAGCGACCAATTTACGAATAACTTAAATGGAATTATCCAGTTGTTGCCGATCAAAAGTAGAGAAACAAACAATAAATTAGGTCTGTAATTAGGATTATTATGTTTGTTTTATAAATTCGTTAGACTTAAATTGAAAGCAATAAATAAAATTAAAATCACGAGCGAGCACAATATGTGTTGCATATAATTTTTTACGAGAGAACGTTTTTAATTTAATACCCTTGTTGTAAAGCATAGGCCAAATATTGGTTTACATTAAGATCACCCTTTCTGGTTTTTTTAATAAAGCCTGTAGTTTGTTGCTAAATCTGTTAAAATAACAGTCGTTTCCATTTAAAGACTGAAGATAAAAAGTTATGCCTAGTTCCTGGAAAGAAAGTATAAACGAACAGCGTATTGAATTAAGTAAAATGGTTATTCAGCCACTAAAATTTATTGCGCATGAATGTGCTTTGCAGTGGGGTATGCGAAAGGAACTGGATGTGATATTAACCGCAGGTTTCCACAGTGTAGCCCAATGTATATTTTTATATGCTGTAGATAAAAGGGGTATTCAGATTAGCGATAATGTAAGTCGAGGTGGTTTGTTGTCAGAACATTTTGCTCGAGATCGATCAAAAAGGCCGTATATGCAAGAGGCATTCGCAACAGAGGACTTTTTGTTATCAGATGCGTATATTAGTTTGATGGCAAATAGACCCTCTATTACAGCCTTGCAGCCGGTTTATCAAGGCGAAGAGTTGTTGGGCTATATTGGCGCCGATTTCGATTTACGTGATTTGCCTATGACGGCAGAATTATATGAGGAATCTGATCAATGGCGTCAAATAAAAGGTGATCCAGCGATACGTAGCAATTTGTTTCAGCAAGAACGAACAGAAAGTCTATTTGACAAAAATATTGAACAGGCAAACTCAATATTAAGTGAACTAATTATTGAACGTGGAATGTTTCAAGGCGTATTTCATTATTCAAGTAGTCGTGCCACTGTTTGGGTGATCGAAGATCCATTTCGATATCGGATATTAGATCACGAGGCTTTGAGTGATCCAGACATTTGCCTCGCTTTTCCTCATATAAATTATCCGAAAGATGCAATTATTCCAGAGGCTAAGGTTGGGCAAGTATTGGAAAATATGGCTAAACTACGTTTGGTGGATGAAACAATCTATTTACGTTCCTCCTCCATTAATACGTTTAACGGTATGATTAGCTTAACCTTCTCATGCGATGGTACACACTATATGCCGTACAAGGAATTTCTTGATAAAAGTATTTCCTTTTGGGTGGGTAGTGCGGCCTAGCAGATAGTTGTATTTTTGCATACTGATCATTTTAACTGTTTACGGCGCATATTGATCGACTTATAATATACGAATGAAATTATTATTAGCTAATCCCCGTGGTTTTTGTGCAGGTGTAGATCGTGCAATTGAAATAGTCGAGCGTGCCTTAGATACTTTTGGCTCACCAATTTATGTACGCCATGAGGTGGTACATAATTATTTTGTGGTGGATAGATTGAAAAAACTCGGCGCGATTTTTGTCGACGAATTAAGAGAGGTTCCCGATGATGCCACAGTAATCTTTAGCGCTCATGGTGTTTCTCAGGCAGTACGGGAAGAAGCTAAAAGTAGGGCGCTTAGTGTATTTGATGCGACCTGCCCATTAGTAACCAAGGTGCATATTGAAGTTGCAAATCACGCAAAACAAGGTCGTGATGTTATTTTAATTGGTCATGAAGGTCACCCGGAAGTAGAAGGTACAATGGGTCAATATAAATCTCAAGATGCCAATAATAAAATCTACCTGGTAGAAACAGTTGATGATGTTGGAATTATTCAAATTAAAAACCCAAGTAATGTTGCCTGGGTAACACAAACCACATTATCTGTTAATGATACCAAATTAATTGTTGGCGCTCTGCAAGAAAAACTTCCTGAAATTATCGGACCGAAAAAAGACGATATTTGTTATGCCACGCAAAATCGCCAGGACGCGGTAAATGCATTGGTGAGCAAAGTCGATCTGATGCTTGTTGTCGGTTCACCCACCAGCTCAAACTCAAATCGTTTAAGGGAAATCACAGATCAAAAAGGCATTCCTTCTTATCTCATTGACCGAGGAAAAGATATTCAATTATCGTGGTTGGACGACGTAAAGGTCATTGGCGTTACTGCTGGCGCTTCTGCACCTGAAACCCTAGTCAAAGAAGTAGTAGATAGGCTGAAAATACTAGGTGTGGATCAGGTTGAAGAATTCGAAGGTCGGGAGGAGAATGTTGTGTTTTCCTTGCCTAAAGTACTTAGGCGTTAAATTCAGCGGGCGCGCAATAGCAGTGTTTTTATAGTATATCTATTAATATTAGAAAGGTGCTTCTAAGTCTTTAAATATAATATTTGGTTGCACCATAAAACTGTAGATCAAAGTGACTGCGATGAGTCATTCAACTAATGGTAGGGCTTGCTCGTAATTTCTCTTACTCACTGCAATCGTTTGTTCGTTTCATTTCATGATGCTCAGGATGGTTTGCCCAACGCACGTCGTGTGCGAGGGCAAACGCCAGCCGTCCGTGGCAGGCGACACCCTTGCGCTTTCATGAAATGAAACGATCAATTGCAATGTTCGCGTAGAGAAATTAGCGAGCTAAGCGCGCCTCTATTCGTGGTGGGGGGGAGGTGATATTTCGGAACTGCCGGCCCTGAAGGCCGACAAGTTTACGGTCGTAGTCCGTACGTTCACTTTGTTCACCTAATGCGGACTACTTGCGAAGGGTTTCATAGGTCGCCCGTTTTTAGTGAGTGATAACGAACCCTCGGGCGACGACTGAAAAGGGGTTGGCCTTTAGGGCCAACAGGTCCGACAGTCATCTCCCCACCCCCCTAAAGAATGATAGGCCTGAGTGCGTTTGATAGATGAGCGTCTTGTGCAGTGAGTACGACCCGGACGGGAAGTACGAGCGAAACAGATTTGAGGTGGACAG
>QIKQ01000346.1 GCA_003233075.1 Gammaproteobacteria bacterium | reverse complement strand
ACGACGTCCTACAGGCTACTATTTCTTTTCGAATGTCAGGTGTAGGTGGTGGATGCTACTCACTGCTGTCCCACAGTTGATCGCGTAAGAACGATAACCAAACTCTGCTGTAGCCCGGCTCTTCACGCGTGCACGGATGCACGTGGTAGAGCAACGCAGGAGCAGTTGCCGAGAGCCGGGGTGGAATTGGATTCAAGTATAAAACTAACTCGTCTTATAACTGAGCCATCATCATTTATGCCGCTGTAAACACTACGGAGTCACTGTTTGAGTCTATTGCACCTCTAGATAAAATGATGCCGGGTAGCCAGTGAGGCTGTCCCACAAATATTCTGTTGCGATGTATAGCAGTTATCGAGGATCGGGGCATTCAACCTTGCCCGTCGTTGCGAAGCTGCGAAAGCAGCTGAAGCAATCTCCTAACGTAAATCATTGAATTAAGGAAATTGCTTCGGTGTGATCGGTGATCACACCTCGCAACGACCAGTTCCTTTGAGATTTTTCTGGTCGTATATTAAATAATTTTACTCATTCGTCTGTTTTTTAACACGTGTATGCTTCGTGCTAGTTTCATGTCCCAAACCGCCAATCAATCAAATTAATCACTCTGCATAGAGTTAAGTGAAACATTATCATTAACTGAGGGACAGCCAGTGGAAGCTGCCTTGTCTCTACGTAGTTTATTCAATTAATTTTCTTAGTGATTTTGAGGCTTGTGCTGACCAAAAAACGCAAACGAATTTTGGATTGTTGGTGCCCTTGATTAGCCGCCAACTGATACCAATGCATTGCGCGCTTCATGTCTTTTTCAACTGCTTTGCCTAAATCGTAGTATAAGGCTAATCGAAATTGAGCATAGGCATAGCCTTTTTTAGCAGAAATCTGATACCAGTAACGAGCCCGTTTAAAATCTACATTGACACCCAAGCCACGTTCATAAATTTCCGCCAAACCTGCTTGTCCACGAGCAAAACCCTGCAAAGCTGATTTTTTAGTCCAATAGAATGCCAATTTATAATTTTGCCTAGTTCCTAATCCTCTAAAATAGAGAGTAGCTAAATTAAACTGGCCGGATGGGTTATTATTTTGAGCTGATTTTTTATACCAATAAAGCGCGCTCTTAAGATCCTTGCGCATTCCAAGCCCTTCATTATAAAACAAGCCAACTAAGTCTTGAGCAGCGCCGTCATTTTGTTTTGCACGAGATAAAAAGTATTTAAACGCTGTTGCATAATCGCCCTTGCTATAAGCAACAATTGCCTCGTCTAGATTAGTTGTATATCCCGGAAAATTTAGACCGAAAAGCGTTAAAATTAGTGTAATCTGTAAACAACGTTTCATATGCATTCATCCTTGAAATTTAAAAATAAACCAAGTAACTCTATACCACTTAATTAATATAATAGTGCCTGTCTATTACCTAAGCCTAGCGGCCACAACGTTAGATTATTTAACAAATAAGGACTTAGAATTTTACATTTTGGCATGCAAGCGGCACATCATTTCAATCACAATCTTATACACACAAGTAAAGCAGGGATGTTATTTTTCTGGTGCATATATCACTAAAAAATCCGCCTTTTTCGCCCTTAAGTAATGTCGAGCGTGGTCGAAACAATGGCTGCATTGGTATTAATAGTGCACGTAATGCTATCAAGGAGAAAGCATGTTTTTACTCAATTGGTATAGAGCTTTAAGCTTACGCTGGAAAATACAGTTTGGTTTTTTGGCCGTTACCATGATCACCACACTATACAATCGTTGGATTGCATCGGGTGAGCTTAAGGGTATGGTTTTGGCTGCAAGGGAAGCAAAAGTTGACCCTAAGCTAATCGTTACACTTGAAGAAAAATATTCCTCTTTTATTGCTAACAGTTTTTGGGAATCTGGTCTAGAGTTCCTAGTTCTTTTTATGATTATTGCTGTGGTTGTTGGTGTCTTTATTAGACCAATTCATGCTCTATGTACCGCATTAAAGCGCGTAGAAAATGGCGATCTTACTCAGGGCGTTGAAAATAATTCCCGAGATGAGATCGGGATTTTAGAACGCAGCTTTAATAATATGTTATCAAACCTGGATCATGTCTTGGGGCAAATGAGCAATAATGGAAGAGAACTAAATCAATCCGCAAATCAAATTGCAACCATTTCAAAAGAGATCAGCCAAGTTAGCGAACAAGAACAACAGCGTGCCCTGGATGTTTCCTCTGGATCTGAACAACTGCATCAGTTATCACAATCTGTACAGAATCTCGCAGGCGAGGCAACTGAACGTGCTAATTCAATGCAAAAAGAAACTGTGCTTGGCATAGATAATTTGCAAGCAAATATAAATGCAATGCAAAATACTGCCAATGATGTTAATCGCGCCTCCGAACAAATTTCAGAACTCGCTACTGCTGCAGGAGAAATTCACGATATTATTGGCACTATCAATTCAATAGCAGAACAAACTAATTTGCTTTCACTTAATGCTGCAATTGAGGCTGCCCGAGCGGGTGAACAAGGGCGTGGATTTGCAGTCGTTGCCGATGAGGTTCGCGCTCTAGCCAATAGCACTAGTCAATCAGCAAATAAAATATCATCTATTATTGATATTTTAACGAGTAAAGTACACATAGTTACTGCAACAATGGATACTGTCGTCGAGCAAGTTAACGAAAATAATTCAAATACAAGTAACACTGCAAAAGTTATTCAATCAATCGCAGATCAAATTCATCAATCTGCAGGCTCGAATGATCAAATTTTAGTAGCCTGTGAAGATCAGTTACAACAATTTGATAATTTAAGAAATAATATGGATATCCTATTTTCGACTTTAGATGATAATTCGACAAAAGTACAAACCACGGCCAAAATTGGTGAAGGCTTGCTTAATATGACCCAGAAAATGAACGGCCTGATTTCTGGTTTTGAATTCAGCACAACTGCCTCGGACGACGATAATATTAAATTTGAAAAACGCGCTGCACGACGCGCTAAAAATACTTTGTTCATTAAAGTGCGCAAAGGCGAACACCGTATAGAAGGCATAAGCCAAGACATTAGCTTGACTGGCATGCAGCTACATTTAGCTGAACCGTTGAATTCACATGAGATTGTTGTCGATATTTTTATTCCATGCGACGATGTTGAAGAATACAGTAATCAAGACCCCCTTAGGTTATACGGCGAATCTGTTTGGGATAAAAAATCAGATTTGAAAACAGCCAACCCATACGTTTACGGCGTAAAATTTAATGAGGTGACTAAAAGTGCGGAACAAAAAATAATGCAGTGCTTTCGTTATTTTAATAAAAAAGCAGCGTAGTTAATTAAGTCAGATGCAAACTCTCTAAACGAAAGTGCCAGACCCCACATTTTGTAGCCCGTATGAAGCGCTTGGTCGTTCCCGCAGCTTGGCTGCGAGGTAAAGCTGAATTTATTCTGGCAACGCTTTTAAGCCTACCTCAGCAGAAAGAGCGTAGTGATCAGATAAAACGTTTTTTGATATTCTGTGTGATTTAATTTCAAGTTCGGCTGATACAAATATCCAATCAAGCCTTAACTTTAAACTTGGAAAAGTAACGATTGATTTTTGTTCTATTTGATAAGTTTTTATTCCAGCTTTCTGTTTGAATTCCTCAAACTTAACTAAATGCTTCGACCAATCTATATTAAAATCACCCATAATAATAAAAGGCCGTTGTTTAGAATTTACGTAGTCAACTAAATCTTTAATCTGCTCACTACGGACAGATTCACGCAAATAATCTAAATGCACTGAAATAAAATCAAATTGTTTTTCATTCTGACCAGGCCAATTCGCAGTGACGACTGTAAAACCTTTAGCAAAGGTTGGCGGTGTCGGGTTGAAGGTATAAGAATAGGCGCTATTTGGCTTAAGTTGCGATAAAATAGCTGTGCCATAGCGTACTCCTGCACCATCGACATGCATGCCATGCGCGCTATACCGGAAACCTGAATAATGTGCCAGATATTTAACATGATTAAAATTTTGGCTCCAAAACGAAGGCCCGTCTGCCTCTTGTAATGCAACTAAGGTTGGGTTTTCACTTTTAATAAAATTAGCAATATCCTCTAGATTTTTTTTAAGTTGTGCTTTTTTTAGGGTAATTTGATGAAATGATTTTTTTCGTCCATGCGCTATATTGAGACTGACTAGTTTAAGTGTATTTGGATTCGATTGAGCCCGGGCTTCACCTTTGGTTTCATAACTCACTGTAGTAATGGTTCTAGAACTTGACGTGATTACTGACGTTGTTGCATACACTATTGCAAAAAGCGATAAACTAACGTAAATCAATCCAAATAAAACTTTTTTCATTATAATATCCCGTCGCTCGAACAAGTAAGGCCAAGCCTAATAATCTATAGAGCTAGAATATTAAGCTTGGCCCCGCAAGTAAATCTAAAACAGATCTAAATTGAATCTAAATTTTAATTCTTCACCCGAGTGGCAAAACGTTTCACTTTACTAAATAACTTAAAGCTTTGCACTAAAGTTATAAAAGAGACTATACACAACACAAAAACTGTTGCGCCTGAAATTATCTGACCCTCCAGCGTTCGAATGTCAAAGGTCACAATGAGCTGGACGATTGACACGGCAAAAGGCATAGCGATCACCGTTAATAAAGTAAACAAATACGAAGTCTTATCAGGGTATATGCCAATCCAAGCAACTGCGTAGGCTTGGTTATCACCACGGAGCTTATAAACTAATGCCCTTAGGTTTAGAACATAATAAAGCATTAAACTAATAATAACGGTAGCACCCACTTTTAGAATTGAATTAATTTCAATTTCTGCTCCCATTACTTCTACCTTTGTTTCATTCGCTTTTACATGATCTTCAATTATATTTCGAAAAGCAGGTGCGACCTTGCCTTTTTCCCGCTGATCAATAATGGATTGTAGAGCAGGAAAACTATCGCGGAAATTGCCAATGGTGGAAACGTCCATCTTTAATTTTTTAACTAAATCCTTTAGGACATCGACATGATATTTTTTTGATTTTAGCGGCACTGCAAGTGTGTATTTAGGACCCTTATTCTCATTGCCAAAACCACTGCCAACGCGCAATTCAACATAAACATACATATGTAAATCTTTTGGCGTGCTTGAGTAACCAAATAATTTAGCTGCGGCATCTGGCTGCAGGGCGCGCAGAATTTTAAAATGATTTCTAGCGATATAGGTGCCTTCAGCTACATCGGCTTGCTTGTATACGCTCACGCCACGATGTAAAACCTTAACGCTTGATAGCGGCTTCTTGGAATCAGCCCTGTCAATCAAAATCGCCTTACTCAGATCCCAACCTGTAATACGAAAATAGTCAATACCATGGCTATATTTGTTCCACATTTTTTGAACTTGACTAACCTTGGCAGGTAAAAACTGTCTGCCTAAACCTACGGAATGGTGGCTAAGACCAAAACCAACAGCACCCGCAAGCGAATTCGCTTGGTCTACATAACGGCGATCCTTTAAGACAAACTTTTCTTGTGAAGTTAGAGAACATTGAAACTTAAAATTAACGTTTGGGTTTATTGTTAGTTGAAAAATATGCGGTTTACCGTCAATGGTCTTGGTCAGGTTTAATTTTCGTTTGCCATCTTTAAAAGCTTCATCAAATACGGTTGCTTGCTTAAATTCGGGATGCTTTTTTACCGTATTGTTACAGGCTTTGCCTAGAAAGTGAGGTTTCCAATAACGCTTGTCTAGCCATTTATTCAGCTCTTGTGCTTCAAGTTTAGCTTGATCGACTGTTGATTGGTCATACTGAACCGAGACGGTAAAAACGACCATCGTGGCCAATATAATAAAAAAATGAACCAATCGTAGGTGATAGACCAAAGGACTGTGATCGGACATGCTTACTTCTGTTGCGTCGTTCCCTGCCATTGTTATTCTCTTTGTGTGTGATGGATGGAGTTGGTTAATATTGTAGAGAAAGCGGCAGCAAATCACAATGACTGCTTTTTTTGTTAAATGAAATTGAATAGCAATAAAACACAATCACTCGTATAACCATTATTCATATCAGTAAGTTATAAAATTGTTATATAAATGATGTAAGGACTAGCCTTTCTATTCGCTAGAAAAAATCATAAATATTGAGAGATGAAACAGAATAGAAAGCTAGCCCGCATTTCTCACAGCCCATCTACTGCGACGGCCCAATTGCATACTATGACTCGTTTTCACTCGGTCTAAAAGCTCGACATAGTGTCGACTATGCCTGCGCATTTCTCGGTTGCGAAAACGAGTCATAGAATACCCTTGAACCGTCTCGCTACGAAGTGCTGTGAGAAAAGCGGGCTAGACCGCTTATTTAAAAAATGATTTGAGTTCTCGGCAACTTGCTCCTGCGTTGCTCTACCTCGTGCATCCCTGCACTCGAGGGGAAATCTGGATACGCAGTTTGTTCTATCGCCCGATAAAGCATAGCGGCGGCTATGGTTTGAGGTCGATCGAGCAAAATGCAACACCAGGTTTTTCCTGAACCCTTAGTAGGACAAACTCTACAACATCGTTATTCTGAAATCTGAAGACAGATAATAAGTCTCTGATTGAATATAAAATATCAGACATTCGGTCCGCATTTATGAAATATGCATGCTAGCCCGCTTTTCTCACAGCACTTCGTAGCGAGACGGTTCAAGTGTGTGCTATGACTGGATCTCACGACCGAGAAATGCGCACTATGTCGAGCTTTTAGACCGAGTGAAATCCAGTCATAGTGTACAATTGGGCCGTCGCAGCAGATGGGCTGTGAGAAATGCGGGCTAGCCCTGGTTCCACAAAAGATTGCTGCTAAGCTAAACTTGCAAGTTATTTAGCTATATATAAGATATCAAACAAAAATATTAGCGCTAGAAGAATGCCGCTTAAGTGATGGAATTTTAGACCTTACTTCTAATTTTTATTCTAGACAATAAATACTGTGTGCCACATAATTAGTCATCTATATAAGAAAATATGAATATTCTATTTGATTCGGGATATCCCTCACGTTTTGTACTTATTGGCTTTGTTTCGTAATTCAACTTAGTGTACCATCGAGTTATAGTTCAGCAACTCTTCAAAATCGGTTGTAAAATCGATGGCCCTAAGTTTTTTTAGGGGAGAGATAACTAAACAATAAAAGTTAGTGAATTAATCGATGTAACTGGAGGGTATTTATGAAATCTTTTAGAGTTATTATGGTATGTCTAGCTGTTGCCGGACTTGCCGCTTGTGCCGCACAAACAACAGATCATAAAAAATCAAGCGGTAAACTAAGTATGCCTGGCGCAAAAACTGTTTATTTTGAATTTGATAAAAGCGAAGTTCGTGGCGATCAACAATCATTGGTCACGTCTCATGCTAAATATCTTGCTTCAAAAGGCAAAGTGAAAGTTCGTGTTGAAGGTCATTGTGACGAAAGAGGTTCTCGCGAATACAATGTTGGCTTAGGCGAACGTAGATCACAAGCTGTACGACGTCTTATGTTATTCCAAGGGGTAGCTGATCGACAAATGGAATCTGTAAGTTATGGCGAAGAACGTCCAGCTGACAAATCTCATAATGAAGACGCATGGGCTAAAAACCGACGCGCTGAAATCGTATACTTAAACTAGTATTGACTTCAAAATAACTAAACCCCGGCAAGTTTCTTGCCGGGGTTTTTTTCGTTCTAAATTCAAGCGTGTGTACTCTCACCCACACTACAATAAGACTTGTCTTTTAATTCTGGATTATAATCCGCCGGACGAGCAGAAACCAAATTTTCGGCCGCTTCGCTTACCGTGTTTAGTTTAGCCTCAAGCAAGGACTGAGCTATGTCCTGTGGAAAAATATTACTGATGTCACTGACAATAGAGTCTATAAAATTTTGCCGATCAGATGAGGGAACTTTCTCGGCAAGAAACGAAATAAAGCTATGCAGATTATCATCAAAGCTTGAAAGATAATGCCCCACCATAGCTGCACCGATAGGCCCATTATAGAGAGTTAAATTGGAGACTAATAACTCAGATATCTTTTTGAAATCTGCAAAATTATGGCCGTGACTTTTTTTAAATACTTCATGCTGCTTAATATAAGGTGTTAACACGGCCTCGTTTAACACAACTTCGTTTCTCACTAGGTATTGGCGATAACTCCTATTTAATTCTTGACTAAATTCTTTAGCGGAGCGAAATCTATTCTGAGCGACTGGGTTTAATGCTCTCACTAAAGTTTTGTAAAATTCATTAGGCATCCATTTTATTAAAGTCTCCGTCAAGCTTTCGGATTTCTCATCTCTAATCTCAAATCCTTTCGGAGCCAAGCGATCTAGATTTAATTTCGAATTTGCTTGGGCAGCTTCCTTTGTCATTAGGAACAGTTCATAAATAATTAAGCCGATAGTGTATAAATCACTGTGATAATCGATTGGCTTTTTTGCTAATTGCTCTGGCGACATATAGGAGAGAGTGCCACACCGCAATTGATAATCAATACCATTTTGCTCACTCATAAATTCATTGGGGTTAGACTTGTCACCATCAGATTGAATTATCGCAATACCAAAATCACTTAGCTTAATTCGTTTTTCATCCACAAGCTGAACATTACTTGGTTTAATATCACGGTGTATAATGCCTAAACCGTGCATATGCGATGCAGCAGCTAACAATTGTTGTGCTATTAAAACAACATCATCAATTAAAATATTTTGTTTTGATTCGATATAACCCTTAAGCTCCATGGAATTAATGTATTCCATTACCAGGCAGGGCAAATCATTGAATTCAAAATATTGATATACAGAGATTATATTTCGGTGCGTGCAAAGTGAAGCGGTTCTAAATTCGGTTTTAAATTGCTGTTTAATTTTATTTAAATCTAAGCTCGCATATAACTCTTTGCCAAGGGTTTTAATAGCAGTACTCTCACCGTTGGCATTATCAGTTGCCAAATATACTTCGCCGATCGATCCATTCCCTAGATGAGACTCGATTGTGTAGTTACCCACCTTTTGGCCATTATAGAAATTAAGATCTAGAGGCATCTTGATATTCCCATTTAGAGTTAACTATATAAATATCAGCATAATTCACTTATATTAGTCTAGCCTGCCTATTTCACAAATGCGGTTTTAATAGCCAAAGACCATTATCTTCTTCGCTTTCACATTAACTGGCTTCGCCAAGCGGTATAGTTGTGGACTATCGGAGGTAAGCACCTGCTTTCGACAATTTTTCTCGAGTGTCGAGAAACACAAGATAGAGCTTTGCCGCGAATCCGAATCATTTGTGAACTAAGCAGGCCAATGCCATTAACTTGAGGGTTCTTCATTTTTTGTAGCCCGTAAGAAGTCGCCGTAGGCGACGAAATGCGGGAAATCTCAACTCTTTCCCGCAGTACGCGTTCTTCGAACGCTTCTTACGGGCTACAATTATTTCATAACAGAGCTTAAGTTAATCGCATTCCTATGCAGACGAGGCTAGGACATTCAGCAATAAAGGAAATAGATGCAAACTTTTTGCACTAGAGCAGATCTTCGAGAGGTAAAATACCCAAAAAAGTAAACCCAATATGCGGAATTATCCAGGTATCTGGCTCTCTTTTATATTGAATATATTCGCCCAAGCTAGGACTCAGGGTACTCCAGCTAATGCCTTCATTTTCATTTCGCTTATTCCGCCACAAAGCTAGCTTAAAACTATTGCTTGGATTACTAAGCTTGTCAAATAACGCCAAAGCTCGATTTGCAAAACCAGGACTTTCAATTAATATGACTATTTCAGTATTAAGATATTTGGATCTTGGGCTTAGATTAGCCGAACCCATTACAACATACTTGTTATCAATGATGATAGTTTTTACGTGCAAGGACTCTCGCGGTATAGTTTTGAACCACTCCGCCAATTGTCTTTTCTGTCGGAAAGCATTCGACTTAAATTCATACAAACGCACGCCAAGCTTAAGCAATTTTTTTCGGTATCGTTGATAACTAGTGTGCGCCAAACCGACATCATTTGATGCAAATGAATTGGTTAATATTGAGACTTCAACGCCACGAGCTCGAAGTTTTTTAATCCATCGCATGCCACCTTTTTGTGGAATATAGTAAGGCGTAATTATTCTCACATCGGATTTAGCTTGGTGTAAATACGGCTTAAGGCGTTCACTTAAAAAACGCGGGTTACGTTTACGGTAACTCACTATTTTTTCCGGCGGATCAGCTAGCACTTTACTTTTCGCCCAAAGTAAGGGTAATTTGCCTTTTATTAGGTCAGCGCCAAGAGTTGATGATAAAAGTGCTTTGCCATAGCTGGATTGCAAGATAGTTTTTGTATGCAGTGCTAAAGCCACTCGGGTTGTTTTAATATTAGATTGCTTAGTTTTAAATTTTTTAATCCCAGTAAAGGCAGATATTGGAATGGCCCAACGACTATTCCAATAAGTATCATAACTAGTGGAAATATCTTTCACTATGGGACCAACAGATAATACATCGACATCAGTAAATAGAAATTTGTGCTCAGCCATAAAGTAGGCGTCACCAATATTGCGTCCACCGACTATCGCCACTTGGTTGTCGGCTATAAATGCCTTGTTGTGCATGCGCCTATTTATTCGGCTAAAGTCAGTTAAGATAACTAAAGGTTTCAACCATCTATAAAGAGTCACTGGGTGGAATAATCTAACTTGAATATTGGCATGATCATTAAGGCTTTTCATTAGCGGCGCGGAGCCACTAGAAAAAATATCATCCAATAATATTCTGACTCTAACGCCTCTGTCGGCTGCTTTTAATACACTGTCAGCAAATAGTCTCCCCGTTTTATCATCATGATAAATATAATACTGCAAGTCTAATGAGCGACTCGTTTTTTCAACTAACTGCCGTAGCGTAGCAAGAGTAGGCAGACCTTCACTCAGCACATAGTAACCCGACAAGTTTTTGTGCTTATTGGTTTGTTTGCTAATAGATTGGCCGAGATGAGTGTGCTGGGTTTGTTGGGCTGGATAGCTATAACTTGGCAACTGCACAGTTTTTATGTTTGGCACTAAACATGCTGTTAAATTCAGCGCGACTAATAAAACACCGATCTTAATTATAGTAAAACCTGATTTTTGTTTTTCTGCTTTCATTTTCCTAGTATTACTGCCTATTGTTTTCCCTAAAAATCACTATCCTTTAGTAATTGAAATAATGCGTCCAAGCCTTATATTTTATGAGGCTATTAATCAAAACTCTATACCTTAGGGCACCTCTAAAAATTAGGATATTTGTGTGCTGGCAAGGCGGAGAACTTTTTAAAAGCGCAGTTTACACGCAGTCTATCGCTGCGCGACCCCGCATTATAAAAAGTTCGACAACGCCGCCAGCGTGCAAATAAACACAATTAGAGGTGCCCCTTAGTTAAAATCTATATGCGCTATGTTACTCCATATAGGTGAATTTAAGCTGAATAATAGCATTGGCTAGAGTTCAAGCCAGTAAATTTCACCAATACAGGCGGCATGAGTTAGGCTAACATTATACACTCTTATTGCCGTGGGAAAATATCACAATTATTGCGGGATTAACCTAGCCCGCTTTTCTCACAGCACTTCGTAGCGAGACGGTTCAAGGGTATGTTATGACTTGTTTTCACGACCGACAAGTGCGCAGGCATAGTCAAATATATTCAGCCACCGTTTTCGAGCGCTTGGACCGAGTGAAAACGAGTCATAGTATGCAATTGGG
>QIKQ01000071.1 GCA_003233075.1 Gammaproteobacteria bacterium | reverse complement strand
GCGGCAAGTATTATATTCTTTTTATAACAATGTGTTGCAAACAGAGTGAAGTTTTGGATTGTAATCTAATTTAATTAGAATGGCCCAAATCTTCTGTTAGCTATTGCTTTAGTCAAAGAAATAAGACCTTTCTTAGAAAAATGCAGCACTGTTCGATTTGACCCAATCCTACAGCAAAAAACTAAAGTCCCTGTGCAATTTGAAATTACCAAAACAACAAGAGAATCGGTCGCGATGTGGATTAAATATAAATCACTTAAAGCCAATGATTATTTGTTTCCAAGTCGTTATCGTAGCGTTGATCACATATCAACTCGACAATATGCCCCCTTATATCAAGCTTGGTAAAAAGCTGGGTCACAATGATTGGCTTAAACCCAAACGACTAGGGTTCCCATTCACTCAGACGCACTAAGCGGTGTGTGTCAAGGTACTTGTCGGTGTGCCAAGAAGGTTATCAACTTACTGTTGACTAACCTTCTTGGCACACCGACAACTATCCTGTCACAGGGGGATATTGTCGATGCTTCCGTTAATAACTTTGTGATCAATGTTGCAGCTGCTCTAGTTATAGTCATATTTTCCTTGCTGATATTTATGGGTTGGCATTCTGCAGCAGTCATGTCTTTTATTTTATTGATCACGGTAGGAGCAACTCTTACTACGATGCAGATTATAAATATTCCGATTCATCGGATCTCATTAGGTGCTTTAATCATTTCTCTGGGAATGATGGTCGACAACGCTGTGGTGGTCATGGAAGCCATCTTGGTTGGCGTGCAACAAGGCAAAAAGAAACTTGATATTGCAATGGAGATTGTGTCGCAAACTATGTGGCCATTATTGGCGGGTACAATGGTTGGCGTTATTGTTTTTGCACCGATGGGAAGATATCCTAAGGCGGCCGTGGAAATTCCAAAAGTATTACCTAGATTGCCTTTGCAACCACCGGCAGGTATTCCTTCAAAAGTGCTGGAACGTCGACCGGATATTGTTTCGGTAGAAAGAAAAGTTGCTCAGGCATTTAATAATACTGCGCAGGCGAAAGCTGCTCGTCTTCCACAGTTTTCAATAACGTCTACTGTCAGTGGTTCTTCCAGTTCACTATCGGATGCTCTTAATCCTGCAAATGCGGCTTGGCAATTGGGTTCGAATCTTTTGGCCCCCCATTTTTGATGGAGGTAAGCGTAAACTGGATGTTAAAATCGCCAAAGTAGAGCAAAAGCAATCTTTACTAAACTACGCGAAAGTTGCTTTAAAATCTTTTTCAGAAGTGGAGCAAAATCTTGATTTAGGGCGTACTTTAAGTCGGAGAGAAAAGGCGTTAAGAGAGGCATTAAAGCATCGCCGTAAAGCGTATCGAATTGCTAGGATAAGGTATAAAGAAGGAGAAATAAATTTGCTGGATACTTTGACTATACAGCAACAAGCAATTACTGCTGAGAGTAATCTACTATCGATTAGACGATTACAGCTTGAGCAGCGTATTAATTTGTATCTATCGTTGGGTGGAAGTTGGTAATATGTGTTGAATAGATTATTAAGATCTCATGGAATTTTCAATTACATTCTTTACCTATAATTCAGCTACCACCCTCAGAGCGGGTAGTAGCTAATTTTCTGCCCCGGCATTTGGATTTATCAACAATAGAGTTTCTTGTTTTCAATAAGTGCTCGCTGTCTGGCATCCAGATTTTATCTCCAAATAGAATTTTGCTGGTAGCAAAATGAACATAGAGGCCAGGTGTATAAGCGTTACGTCCAAATTCATGCAAAGGCACCTTGATGGTAACCCACGAGCGTTGAGGTTGGACAGGTCAAAGCATTGTGTCTAGCAGTTAGCGATTAAATCACGCTTGACATCTTGATTGTTGCTTTATCGGCAACAAAGAATTCTAATATACATGGTTTATCTTCTCTTAAGCAACACTGATAATATTATCATCCTGAAGAAGCAAGCAGCTTAATATTTAGTACTTGTGTTTTTCGTTGTGATTAACGACAAGTTTAATACGAGCATGTTGAGCAACACAGATTGTCTGAAATTAGTATTTAGATAGGAACTGAATCAAGCTATGTATTAGACTGATTTTTCAGGAATTATGTAAGGGCAATAGCTCGTTAATCATTTAGTATCATTTAAAAAATTAGAGCTGATAATAGTGTTAGGTGAATTTATGAATTCAAAATTAAAAGTAGTCAAAGGCGAATTTATTCGCTCAGAATCGAGCTTTAGAAATTGGATCACTAAGGATGGTAACGCGGGTCCGAGCGGAAGTGGCGGGTTTTCCGCTGAGGCCGATCGTTATCATCTTTATATATCGCATGCTTGTCCCTGGGCTCATCGTACAATGATATTTCGTAAGCTGAAAGGACTTGAGGATGTCATTACAATATCGGTAGTACATCCTTTAATGCCAGAAGAAAGTTGGATGTTTGCTGAATATCCTGGTGCGACTAAAGACCACATAAGTGCAAAAAAATATTTATATGAGAATTATCAATTGGTCGATCCGCATTTTACTGGCTTAGTGACTGTACCTCTTTTATGGGATAAGGTACGCAATACGATTGTGAACAATGAGTCTTCTGAAATAATTCGCATGTTTAATTCCGCGTTTGATAACTACGGTTATGCCGATGTAGATTTTTACCCAGAGTCCTTACGAAAAGAAATTGATAAAATTAACAAGGTCATTTATAACAATGTTAATAATGGCGTATATCGCACAGGGTTCGCTACAACACAAGCTGCCTACGAAAAAGCATTCGATAATTTATTTAATACGCTAGATAAGCTTGAAGAAATACTATCAAAACAACGCTACCTTGTAGGCGAGCAAATGACTGAAGCAGATTGGCGCCTTTTTACGACCTTAGTGCGATTTGATTCAGTGTATGTTAATCATTTTAAGACAAATAAAAATCGACTAATTGATTACCCCAATCTTTGGTCATACACAAGAGAGCTTTATCAGATTCCTGGCGTGGCTGAAACAGTTAATATGGATCATATCAAGTATCATTATTATAGTAGCCATCATACAATCAATCCCAATGGCATCGTACCCAAGGGGCCAGAAATAAATTTTCTGCAAGCACATAAGCGTGAAAATATTTCGTAAAATTATTATTAATACTAAGTTAAAAGGAGATAAATATGTCTGAAGCAATAAGCCCTCAAAATGAACCCTATTCAGTAAATGTAGAAAAAGGAGAAAGTTATTATTGGTGCGCCTGTGGTCGAAGTAAAAACCAACCCTTTTGCGATGGCTCTCATAACGGAACTAGTATCACGCCCGTCGCATTTACTGCAGAAAAAACTGAAACTGCTTATTTGTGTGGTTGTAAAAAAACCGCAAGCGCGCCATTTTGCGACGGTACTCATGCTAAATAAGATACATCATATTAAATTAGTTTTATAAACAGATACCCACTGTCAGTGAGTGCTACGAATCTATTTACAGATAGGTATGGCGTCGACCTAAGCGTTAATGCCGTTGTTATGGTGCTCGGCGTGAAAGGTTATGTTGTTTAGCGTGAATTAGAATCTATATGAAGCCAAAAGGCTAAATTTTAGTACTGACATAGGTTTTGCTAAATTTAATATTTGAAATAATACTATTTGTAATCTGTAAATATTTAAAGTTAATTAAACATGAGGGAAACATATGAAAATATCTAAAATGAAAAGTACAATCGGTGCATTAGTTATTACAATTGCTTCTAGCATATCGATCGTGTCAGCAAAAGAGGCTACTGCGGGGGCCTATAAAGTAGATCCTAGTCATAGCACAGTAAGTTTTACTGTCAGTCATCTTAAAACAAGTAACTTGACTGGTCGTTTCAATACTGTTGCCGGTGACATTAATCTTGGCGCAAAAGATAAATCTTCGGTGAAAATAGTAATTCAAACAAGTAGTATAGATACTAATCACAAAAAACGTGATGCCAAGTTACGCGGACCAGATTTTTTTAATGCGATACAATATCCGGCGATTAAGTTTGTTTCCAGCATAGTGAATTTTAACTCGAAGGGAGAGCCAACAAGTATCAAGGGTAATTTAAGTATGCGAGGAAAAACCAAAGAGGTCATTTTAAAAGTCAATTTTGTAGGTGCTGGTAAGGATCCATGGGGTGGTTATCGTACCGGTTATGATGCAACAACAACAATTAAGCGTTCTGATTTTGGCATGAATTATATGCCTGGTGGCATAGGTAATGATATAAAAATTACTTTGAACATCGAAGCAATAAAAACTTAACTGAAATCAAGGGTACACTTAGAGTGCCTTTATTTTTGGCGTACTATTTTTGCTAGAGAGACGAGGATAAATGCGGGTATGTTGTTAACGATATTATTACCCAGTGTGTTGATACCACTTATCTTGTCACTGTTAGCCTGCTGGTTGATTCAACGCTACCCAATTTTGCAATCAAGTTGGCCCCTGATTTGCCTTCCTTCGATTGTATACTTAAGTAGGCCCTCGATTCCTCCAGCAGAAGCTAAAGACATATTATGGATTTTGCTTAGTTTGTCTTTAATATTTTGCTTTATGTTCAAGTCCCGTCTAAATATTTTATCCAGATCGCAAACACTGCTAGCAACGTTTATGCTTATTTTTGTTTCTTGGCCAGCATTGCAACATCAATTTAGTCTATTGTTGATAATCGAATTGCTCATTGTGTGCCTATGCTCGTACTATGCCTTTAATAGTTTAGAGAAAATATATGAAACAAAAGCTACATTGTTAAACTCCCCGATATTTTCAATTGCTATTAGTAGTGTTGGATTAGGTGTAAGCTTGTCGCTAGGTGCGAGCCTATTGTTTGGGCAGCTAGCGCTAGTATTAGCAACAATCCTTAGCGTATTTACAGTTATTGAGTATGTTAATCGATCTGCAAGACCGCTAATACTCTTAAGTAGTATTATACCTTTAATGCAAATATATTTTTCCATTATCATAATTGCACGGATTTATGCTGATCTGCCAATGGGTATCGCTTTGCTACTATTGGTTGCACCACTAAGTAGTTTCGTTCCAAGATTACGCAATTCTAATTTGTATAGTGCTGTTATAGTAGTTTGCATCGTTAGTTGGTTAATAGTGACAGCAGATTCTTCAAGTTATTACTAGTCTTGTAATTAGTCAACTTCAAGTTTCAGTAGATTAATTTTCTATCTAAAATCGGTGCTGTCTCGTTAACTTATATTTAATTGAGTGATATTCAATAAACTGGGGCTAAAGCGAATTTATTTTTTCATTAGAAAGATCTTAAGGTCAGTACTGAGTTTTAGTTTATGAATATTCGTTCAGTTTGAATGAAACGATTTCAATTAGGGACAAATCCCCTTACTTCATAGCATTAATCTGGAATCGTTATTTTTAGGCTAGCGACGCATAATGAATATTCAATTTTCGTTAGTTAACTAGGCAGATAATCCTATCTGCTAATTGTTTATCTTAAGAAATTGCAACTATTAATGCAAATTCGTGAGGAGTGACGTGAATGGGACAACTTGAAAACATGCGAATTTTTATTCGTGTGGTTGAAGCAGGTGGTATCGGGCTTGCGGCAAAGCAATTAAATATTGCTAAATCTGCAGTGAGTAGACGTCTTGCTGAGCTAGAAGGTCGCTTAGGTGTCACATTGCTCAATCGAACCACTAGATCTACTAGTATAACGGAAGCAGGTAGTGTGTATTACTCTAATGCTTTGAGGATAGTGGGTGACGTAGTTGAATTGGATGCAATAACATCTGACCCGCAGACATCACTGCAAGGAAAATTACGTTTAGCGGCACCTCTTTCATTTGGGTTAACACATCTAGCACCCGCCTTGGATAAGTTTGTAAAAGAACATTCAGAGCTAACTTTACAGGTAGATTTTTCCGATCAGCATATCGACTTAATCGAAGGTGGATATGATTTGGCTTTTCGAATTGGCAATCTTGAGAATTCTACATTAAAAGCTAGACGTATTTCGCCAATCAATAAAGTCATGTGCGCCAGTCCTGATTATTTAGATAAATGGGGTGTACCCGAAAAGCCGGAAGACTTGAATCGCCACCAATTGTTACACTACACATTAAGCGATACGAATTCGTGGAAACTTCTAGATAAAAATAATAGAGAAACAATTATACCTGTTGAAGCAAAAGTGTTGGCGAATAATGGGGACTTCCTTAGGGAAATGGCTGTCACTGGACATGGCATTCTTATATTACCGACATTTATTATATGGCAATCTTTGTCGAAAGGAGATCTTGTACTAGTTTTACCGGAGTATACTATTCCTTCGAAAAACGCATATGCGGTCTATCCAAAAACGAGTTACCTATCACTGAGAGCAAGACTATTAATTGATTATTTGTGCGAACAATTTGGAGATAATCCTTATTGGGATCAGAACCACTAATTCTAATCGTAGATTTACTATCTATCACAGTTGTCCGGTTCACTCGGAATTAGTAAACGAGGTAATAATTATCTTAGGATGTTATATATTCATGGGGCAAGGTCAGTCTTACTTCATAGTGTCTCTAAGAAAGACCGGTTTAGTCGCTGGGCACAGGCGGTGTTAGCACGTCGAGGCCATAACAAAGCATGCGTGGCGGTGGCCAACAAAATTGCCCGAATGGCCTGGGTCATTATGGCGAGAGATGAAATTTATCGAATACCAGTTGAATAGATGAGTGTTTTAAGATGCGAAGACTGAATTAAGATTTTCCATTTCCAATAGTTGCAAAAGATAATTTAATTTGATGGTGAGATAGGTCAGACCGGCTCATTC
>QIKQ01000330.1 GCA_003233075.1 Gammaproteobacteria bacterium | reverse complement strand
CGGTGTGATCGGTGATCACACCTCGCAACGACCAATTCCTTTGAGATTTTTCTCGTCGTATATTAAATAATTTTGCTCATTCGTCTGTTTTTTAACGCGTGTATGCTTCGTGCTAGTTTCATGTCCCAAACCGCCAATTATTCAAATTTATAATTATGCATAGAGTTAAGTGAAACATTATCACAAACTGTGAGACAGCAGTGAGGCATGCCTTGCCTCTACGAGTTAAATTATTGAATTTAGGTCTAACGAAGCTAAAAAATAAGTAGGCCGTAAGGCAATGCCATTAACTTAAGAATTTTTCATTATTTTGTAGCCCGTAAGTAATCGCCGTAGGCGACGAAATACGGGAAATCTCAACTCTTTCCCGCAGTACGCGTTCTTCGAACGCTTCGTGCGGGCTACAATTATTTCATAACAAAGCTTAAGTTAATGGCACTGCCCTACAGGCTACATTGATTGATTTGTCTTCTGCGCTAACTAATACTCTTAATAATAGCTATTTTCTGCCAAACCTTACTACTCATACTAAACGTGAGTGATTCAAGATCATTCACTGCTGCGACTACGACTGAGTCATTAAAGCTTTGCGCGTATAGCGCGGCTACTTTTGAAGTAAGCGATAACATCTCACTGCAATAATCTAAATAACGCGTTAACTCATAGGATGTCATGGTGCGCTTTGGTGACGAGTCTGTACTTTTGACATTTTCGGCAAAATGGCTTGGATCTTTAGTCAGTTGATGCATGTCAATTAGGTGCGCGATCGATCTTAATTCATGCAATGCTGCTGTAACTCGAGCTCTTTTGATTCGACTTTCTACCGTGACTAAAAAAAACATGGCCGCACCAAGCAAGACCAATTCATTTGCCGCAGCGTCTGTAATTTGCATGAATTCTGCGGTGCTGTTGCTTTCCATTGAAAATTGAATATTCGATAAACTGTAAACCAATGCGCTAAATGTGGCGACTATTATAAACGCGATTATTATTCTCAGCCAATACAAGGGTTGAGCAATTACTTTTGCTCTTTCCTTGGCATCATCTGCAATTTCATAGAGTTCCTGACATACTTCACTTAGGCTGGACTCAGGAAATCGTTCAGTAATTCTTTTTGATAATAGCTCAATTGTGGATATCATTTTATCGGGATTAAGTTGTTTATACATAAGCATTCCATACTGAGAAAATGATTAATCTCTCAATCAGAAAGTTAATCAAATTATTTTTAAATCGTTGAATCTTTATTCACTGTCAATGTGAACTAATGTAACTCGATAATTACCTAGTTTGACCAAAGCTGTCAAGAAGTAATATTTTATGAATGTAGTTCTGTAGCTTCAGGCTGGGATTTAGATCGGGGAATTGCAGTAATTTTACTTGAAGATATTTCTGTTTCGATTACATTTGTATCAACATTAAACATATTTTTAACTATTTGATCACTTGCCAAATCAAACGCAGATTGCCTATTTATATCAACTAATGTTTTATTAGCACCAAGATTTAACAATAACTCTACCGACTCAATGCATGCATTATTGCTCGCATACATTAAAGCGCTGCGCTGCTGATCATCTACTGCATCTACATCTGCGCCGAGCTGGACGAGAAAGGAGATCATGTCAACGTTGTTTGCCATTGCAGCCAATATCAAAGTGGTCTGTTTATTCGAGCAAGTTTTCTTTAAGCCTATGCCCTTAGCCATTAAAAATTTAGCGACAAGCTCAGTACCATTGACTGCGCAGTGCAGAATAATATCAAAGCCCTTTTTATCTTTTGCAAATAAGTTTGTGGTACTCGCCAATAAAGGCATAATACACTTTTCACTTTGTTTTATAATTGTATGCATTAAAGCATTTTTACCTTCAATATCAACTAGATTAGGATTAGCGCCTGCCTTAGTTAAATAACGCATATAATAGGGATTGTTTTTTTGTGCAGCTATCATTAATGGTGTTTCTTGTCGGTGCGTGCGGCCATCGATTCTTGCACCCTGATCTATAAAAAACTTAATAACCTCTAAGCTACAACGATCTTCCACGCAATTACAAATTATCCAATCATTAAAAGTTAAACCTTCTTCAAGTTTAGACAATGCGCCTGGCTGTTTGACTATTAATTCTTCAAGCAATTTAATATTATTGTTTTTCGCTGCAGTTATTAGTAAATCGGAAAATTCACTTACACTGTCTTCTAATTTTGGATCACACTCTAACACCGCGCAAGCTAATTCTTCGCGATTATCCGTAACCAGCTTAGCAATGAAACTTACCCCAAATTCGTCCTGCTGGTTAAGATCAAAACCTTTATCGACTAATTTATTAAAGACGTAAGGTGATTTAACAAAATGAATTAGATTGCATTTATTTTGGTAAGTCCTGTTAACATCTAAGTCATAGGATAAGATTAAATTGATAAGCTCAATTCGATTATCAACTAAGGCTTCCTTTAGAATATCAGTAAGGATCGGTCTTAAATGCTCATGATTGCTTAAATATTTTAAGAAATAAACCAGTATTTGTTCCTGATCGTATCGTATTGCTTTTTGAATTGGAGTCGTAAAACCCGAATTGTCGCTGGCTTGTAACTTAATGCCATGTGTTACTAATAAACGACAGATATCTAATCGACCCTCAATGACTGCTGTGTCTAGTATTGTATCTCCAGATCGATCACGCTCGTTAAGATCAATGCCAATATCAAGAAAAAATCGAAGAGTTTCTAAATCGCCATTACTTAAGCGATAAACAGAATGTAATCTCGTACCATATAGGCTTGCGATTAATTTAAAATCACAAGATTTGGATTTCATTTTTGCTAATTGATTAAAATCACCTAAGCGAACAGCGTCAGAGACTTTGAGCGCTGCTTTATGAGAATTGGCTTTAAAACACGACAAGCTCAAAACATTTTTTAATTGTTTTGTCGTGGTCTCAAAAAATTTACCAATATGCATTTCTATCCCTTCTGTTACCTACATTGAGAAATGAGTAATCATTTTTTAATGCGTCAACCTTGTCATTTTCGAGCGCTAGTATCAGTATCGAATAGCCGAGCCAAAACGATTTTGCAATAGCTTGCAAGCGCAACTGGACTAATTCTAAAATGAAATGCTTAATCGGAGAATAAATCATAACGATTTTGTGCCTAACTGAAATCATTATCCAAGCCTTAACCACTATGCCTTCCAAATGGCGGGAAATCGAACCTGTGGTAAATAGTACCACAGGCTACTTAAAATAAAACTAATTATTCACACCAAAATAGCATGTAGGGTGCCAAAGCTAGGATTTCTAAACTGTATGCCTGCGTTGGTTTTTAGGGTGCCAAGGCACGGCCCAATTGCACACTATGACTGGATTTCACTCGGTCTAAAAGCTCGACATAGTGTCGACTATGCCTGCGCATTTTTCGGTCGCGAAATCCAGTCATAGCACACACTTGAACCGTCTCGCGACGAAGTGTTGTGAGAAAAGCGGGCTAGCTTTCTATTCTGCTTTCCATCTTAATCTTTGTGGTTTTTTCTCCAGAATAGAAAGACTAGTCATGGCACCCAGCCGAATGGCGCGCTAACCTTGGCACCCTAAAATCCAACGCTGCCATACTTTCTAAAAATGGAAACTAATCAGAACTAATTAACTGCTCTAACTCAGACAAACTCGCCCGCGCCATAGGCTTACCATCAACAGCACTTAAGGGCGCCTGTCTTAAACCGTCAAAGGGGAAAACGGTTAGTTCAACATTCATTTCCTTAGCGATAAACTTACAAACAGGAAATTTATCGTGTTGATCAGCCGAAATTCTTAAACGCTTATCTGACTCTTCGAATGGAACTTTACTGTCAATTAAAAATAAATTTACTTTTTCTGGATAATCACTAAATAAATGTAATTCAATATTCGCATGGCGTGTTGCGGTACCACTTAAAATACTACCCACCAGACGCGGCTTAAATTGCGCTAAAAAATTCATCGCCGACACTGCAGCTTGACGATACACAAGCACTCTGTTTTGTTGCTCATCCGCTTCAAATAGACGCTGATAATCACTGAGTGCTCGTTCTATTTCTTGATTACTTGGCCAATATTTTCTTTCTTGAATACCCAGCATTGACGCGGCTTTTTGTTTCGCCATTTGATAGTCGCGCAAGCCAGATTCGCTCATGACACGCGCAGCTGTTTCGGCAATTTGGAGTTTAAGTTGATTTTCGCGCGCGGATTGACGACCCATTTCTTAATTCTTTAAAATAAAGGCTGTTCTTCGTCTGGATTAGACGTACCGGTCTGCCTTCCCGATGTAGCGCTATTTGGATCTTGATCATTAGTTTCGCCGCCCATATTTTGCGAGGTTTCTTTTGGCACTAAACTTTCACGAAAGGTTTCATCAATTGCTTTCGAATGAGCGTTATTCGCCAACAAGCCAGATTTCGGATCAATTTTTACGGTCACCATACTCGGTGGCATCTTAGGATAAACTACTTTTTTATCTTTGAGAACAACCCGCATTAATTTAATCCACATAGGCAAAGCAGCACGACCACCATACTCACGCCTTCCTAAGGAGCGAACTTTATCGAATCCTACCCATGCTGTCGCAACAAGATAAGGACTGTATCCGGAAAACCAAGCATCTTTCTGTTCATTCGTTGTGCCTGTTTTGCCAGACAAATCATTGCGCTTAAGCGCTTTATAGGCACGTGTGCCTGTGCCACGTTGGATCACATCACGCAACATCGATGTCATTTGAAACGCAACTTGCTGGCTTATAATCCTAGGAGCAAGCTTCACTTTAGGAAAGTTCGCTGGATTTCTTTCACAGGGCAGACAGGCTTGACCCGGTTCGGCTTGAAAGATTACGCTGCCTTTGTCTTTGGTAATCTTACGTATAAAATAAGGAACTACCCGATAGCCACCATTTGCAAAAGTCGAATAACCTGAAGCCAACTGTAGGGGCGTAACGCTCAAGCTGCCTAGCGCTAAAGTTAAATTACGTGAGTGTTTTAACTGCGCTTCTGAAAAACCAAATTTCTTAGCGTACTCAACAGCGTACGAAATACCAATGGTTTTTAAAATTCGAATTGCGACTAAATTTCTAGATTTAGTTAAGGCAACACGCATACGTGTCGGCCCAAAAACCTTGCGTTCGTAATTTTCTGGACGCCATGCTTTTTCGAGTGCGGCGTTATCAAGCGTTACATGAGTATCATTAAATAAGGTCGCTGGCGTGAAGCCTTTATCTAAGGCACCGGAATAAATAAAAGGTTTAAAATTTGACCCTGGTTGACGTTTAGCCTGAACGACTCTATTAAATTTCGAATGATAAAAATCAAAACCACCTACCAGTGAAGTGATGGCGCCGTTTTTAGGATTAATTGATACCATCGCACCTGCGACCTCGGGTACCTGAGCTAACTTCCACTCACCACCTGCGATAGGTTCAATATAAATTACATCACCCACTTTTAAAATTTCGCCTGCTGTTTTTGGTTCCGGCCCCATATGGTCATCATCAATATATTTCCGTGCCCACTTTAAGCCATCCCACAAGATTTCGATATCAACACCATATTCTAAATAGACCGTCACCGCTTTATCCGCTACGGCTGTGATCAAGCCTATGCGCAAATGACCTACATCCTTATAGTCTTCGACAATCTTATCCTTTTCCTCATCACTGGTTTTCTCATCCACACTCCGATTATCGATTACCTTTTTGTAACCATGTCGGCGATCATACTCTAGTAATGTTTTTCGTAAGGCGTCATTCGCTGCTTTTTGATGAACTGCCTTAATTGTTGTATAGACTGTATAACCTTCCTCGTACGCTAGGGTTCCGTACCGATCTTTCATTTCCTGGCGAACCATTTCTGCCACGTAAGGTGCTTCGACACCGGGACTTAATGCATGCAAGCTCGAAGTCACTGCTTCCTTCGTCGCATTTTTAAACTGGACATCATCAATATGACCTAACTGATGCATTCTTCTTAACACATAGTTTCGGCGAATGAGCGCACGTTTTGGTCGAACAATTGGATTATACCGTGAAGGCGCCTTCGGCAGGCCTGCGATCATCGCCATTTGTGCAATAGAAAGCTCACCAACATCTTTACCATAATAAACGTGAGCCGCCGCTTGTACGCCGTAAGAACGATTGCCGAGATAGATTTTATTTAGGTAAAGCTCAAGAATTTGTTTTTTTGTGAGCTCCCTCTCAATTTTCATCGCTAAAAAGATTTCTTTTATCTTCCGCGCAAAAGTTTTTCTGGACGTTAAAAACAGATTTCGGGCCAATTGCATAGTAATTGTGCTGCCACCTTGGCCTCGACGTCCCGTCGTCACTAACACTAGTGAGGCGCGAACCAAGCCTTGATAGTCGAAACCAACGTGATGGAAAAACCGATCATCTTCGGAAGAAATAAAGGCATAGCGCAGCTTCTCAGGTATCTGGTCGAAGGTTAAGGGAGAGCGCCTTTTTTCGCCAAACTCAGCAATAAGCTGGTTATCTGCGCTCATTACACGCAAAGGTACGGTTAGTCTTACTTGACTTAAATCATCAATTCTAGGCAGCGTCGGCGACATATATAGAAACGTGCCGATCACCACAATTGAGAAAAAAGTGACCAATAAAACACCGGAAACCGCCATAACGGTAATAACCCGAGAAAAAGTACTTACTAGTGGTGACATTGTTTTTAAAGAACTGCCCTATAGTGACCGATAACTCAATGTGAATGTATTCATTCTTGAAGAATTTTTCAAGTTTAAATTAGCACAACTTAATGTAAGGAATAGAAAATTGGGCCTTTTTAGCAAGAAAAATCAACCATTACTGGGGATTGATATTAGCTCAACCGCAGTAAAATTACTCGAACTATCTCGACATAGTGGCAGAATTCGTGTCGAAAGTTACGCAGTTGAACCACTTCCACCCAATTCAGTTGTTGAAAAAAACATAGCTGATATCGAAGCCGTGGGTGAAAGTATACGCAAAGCGATTAAACGCAGCGGTACTAAAAGCCGCCAAGCGGCTGTCGCCGTCGCTGGTTCCTCGGTTATTACCAAAATAATACCGATGAATGCCAGTCTAAAAGAAGAAGAAATGGGTCAGCAGATTGAACTTGAAGCTGATCAATACATTCCTTATCCACTTGAAGAAGTAAACTTAGACTTTGAAGTGCTTGGCACAAATGCAAAAAACCCCGAGACAGTTGATGTACTACTCGCTGCCTGTCGAGCTGAAAACGTTGATGTCCGCCAGGAAGCATTGGAAGACGCTGGCTTGGAAGCCGAAGTAGTAGACGTTGAAGCCTATGCACTCGAAAATGCCTTCAGTTTAGTTGCAGAACAGCTGGTTGATGGCGGCCGTGAACAAACTGTCGCGGTCATCGATGTTGGTGCCACCATGACTACGCTAAATGTACTTCACGATCACAATATCATTTATACCCGCGAACAAGTCTTTGGTGGCAAACAGCTTACTGAAGAAATTATGCGTCGTTATGGCTTATCTTATGAAGAAGCTGGTATGGCTAAACGTCAAGGCGGTCTGCCAGATAACTACATTCCTGAAGTGCTTGATCCGTTTAAAGATGCGATGACACAACAAGTCAGTCGATCACTGCAATTTTTCTTTTCTTCGAGCCAACACAGCCAAGTTGATCATATCATCCTAGCCGGGGGCAGCGCATCAATTGTAGGCATTGATGAAATGATAGAAACGAAAATTGGCACCACTACTTCCATCGCAAACCCATTCGCTAACATGGCGTTATCATCAAAAGTCAAACCACAAACACTAAGCAATGATGCACCTGCAATGATGATTGCATGCGGCTTGGCGCTAAGGAGCTTCGACTAAAATGGCACGGATTAACTTACTTCCCTGGCGCGAGAAACAACGCAAACAAAAACAAGTGCAATTTTTTGCGATTCTTGCCTTTATGGTGATTTTAACTGGCGTTGGCGTTGTTGGCGTTCATTTTTTTCAGCAAGATCGTATTAGTTATCAAAACGAACGAATTGCTTATATAAATAAAAAGATTCGTTATTTGGATGACAAAATATTACGCATCAAAATGATTGATCAAACTCGTCAAAATCTAGAAAAGCGAATTCAAAAAGTGCGCGACTTAGAAAGTAACCGCGCAGAAGTAGTTCACTTATTTCACGAAATATCAGAGCGTTTACCTAAGGGAGTTTTTCTAACTGCCATTAGTCAATCTAATAAGAAAATAATACTTCAAGGCATAGCACAAGATAACAATGATATTTCGAGTTATATCCATAACCTTGAAGACTCTAATTGGCTCGATCATTTAGGTTTAGATATCATTCAAAACAGGAGTGCACGGAATTCGCAGGACAATTCTTCGGGCAAAAATATTTTTACTTTGACTGCCAAACAAACCCAGCCTGACAAAAAAAATAAAGCTAACGTAAAGGTTACGAAAAAATGAATATTCAAGATATCAATGAACTTGACCTGAATAATATCGGCTCCTGGCCTATCGTTGCCAAGTCGATCATTATCGCCGTCTGTTGTGCCGTCATCGCTGGCGCCGGTTTCTACTTCGATACTATGACTCAAATTGAAGAAAGAGAACAGCTTACGAAAAAAGAAAAACAGCGAATAGAGATACTACAAATTCGGGCCAGAAAAGCCTCCAAACTAGAAGCCTATGTGCAACAGCTGGCTTACATGAAACGTATGTATAACAAAATGCGCCTACGCCTACCAACTAAAACACAAGTCGCGGTATTACTCGAAGATATTTCGCAAAAAGGCCGAGCAGTTGGTTTAGAATTTAGCTTATTTGATCCTCAACTTGAGAAAAAAAATCCCGAAGACGATTTCATCGAATTACCGATTAAAATACGTGTCGTGGGAACTTACCATCAATTAGGTAAATTCGTCAGCGACCTAGCTGAGCTTCCCCGGATCGTGACGCTACATAATATTACAATATTAAGAACTAAGAAGGGATCCAACATGCTGCAAATGACAATGCTAGCTAAAACATACAAATACGAGGACAAGGGAGGTTATTAGAAATGAGCTATAAATCATTTTTTACACGGAATTTCAGTATCAATACCGGTCGCTTGTTACTTGTAATGCTCGCCTCCTTGCTACTGGCTGGCTGTAGCAATGACATGACTGAGCTTGAAACCAAAGTGGAGTCATTGATTTCGAAGCAAGATTCAAATGTACCGCCACCCCCTAAGTACACTGAGTTCCCTAAATTTACTTATGTCGCTCAAAAACTCAGAGACCCCTTTGCCCCACCAAGGAATCACTTACCAATTGGCACTGGTAAAAAATCGGCTTCCTGTAAGGGACCTAAAATTTCTAGTGCACGCAGAAAGCAACCTTTAGAAGCCTACTCACTAGATAGTTTACGCATGGTAGGCACCTTAAATCGTAAAGGTGTTCTCTGGGCTCTATTGCGAACTAAAGATGGGACTATTCACCGTGTCAGGCACAATTATTATATTGGCCAAAACCATGGCCGCATCACAGGTATATCTGACGGCAAGATTTCAGTTCGAGAAATTATAACCAACAGAGATAATAAGTTTAACGATGGCTGCCCATATCGATATCGGTCTGCATCAATCGCACTTAGTAGATAGGAAACAAGGACTCAGGATTATGAAAACACTACAGAAGTTAACAAAAATGATATCTATTAAGGCACAGAACACCGCAGACGGTTTTACTTTTTTTGCTAAATTAACCAGGATCAAGTTAATGCAACCAAATAAATTTCTCACTCTTACGCTACTGATGCTTGTTAGCTTCATGTTACAGGCAGATAACGTATTAAAGGATATTGATATCACGCCATTGCCAGGTGGAAAGGTGCAAATCACCTTTAAACTTGAGAAAAAAGCGACCAAGCCTATTAGCTTTACGGTGGATAATCCGGCGCGGATTGCCTTTGATTTCAAAGAAACAAAAAATGAAACCAATAAACGCAAGCATAAAATTGGAGTAGGTTACGCCAATAGCCTGTACGTGCTCTCCTCTGGAGGGCGAACACGAGCCGTCATAAATCTCTCAAAAATGACTAGCTATCAAACCTATCAAACTCGAGTAAAGGGCAACAAAGTTTATGTCACCCTAAGTCACGGCAAAACAAATTTTAACATGGCAAAAGCGAGCTTAGCAAGAACCGTCATTAAAACGAAATACGACGTCCCTGGCATTAAGGATATAGACTTTCATCGCAGTGAAAGTGGCGCCGGAAAAATCATAGTTAACCTGAAGAACGGTAAAGCAGGCGTTGATATCCGCAAACAAGGCAATCGCATCATTGCCGATTTTCTCAATACCACTTTACCTGCCGTCATGGAAAGACGCCTTAATGTGATTGATTTCGCCACCCCAGTAAAAAGTATTGATACTTTTCGCCAAGGCAATCACGTACGCATGATTATTACACCCATGGGTAAGTTTGAACATGTTGCTTATCATGCACGCAACCAATATATTGTTGAAGTCAAGGCAGTGAAAAAGAAACAAATTCGCCGCT
>QIKQ01000065.1 GCA_003233075.1 Gammaproteobacteria bacterium | reverse complement strand
CTAGTTTTATGTGCCAAATCACCAATCAATCGATTTAATCATTAGAATTAGAGTTAAATGAAAAATTACAACAAACTATGGGACAGCAGTGCCTCTCCCCCACATCGAATAGCGGCAGGCGTTTGTCCACGCACACGACGTGCGTTGGACAAACCACCCTGAGCATCATGAAATGAAGCGAATAAATGATTGCAGTGAGTTAGAGAAATTACGAGCTCTAGCATTATTTAAATGATCCATAGCAGACACTCTGGTCTTTCGAAAATGGCAGAAACATTGAATTCAACTTGCCGCACTTATCGTTAACTAAAGGCCTGTAATTTTCATAACGGTTGATTGCAGTATTTATAGCATACGATGAAAAGACCAATTTTAATGCATAGAGTGAAAACTGGTCAACTTATGATTTAAAAGACATGTTAATAGCTTAAGTTGTAAAGTTTGAAAATAATATGGGCGATATTATTTTAAGCTTTACGCAGCAAGATAACGCACAGTCGTTTCAGCCCAGGCAACAGCTTGAATGTATATTTCAGCAAGTTGCTCTGCACTGAGCTCGGAATATTTTGCATTATCCCAGTCGCCATGCTCATAAGCGACAGTGCATTTCAACATACTGCCTTTGCTGCCTTTAAAATTAAGCAAAGCAGTTTTCACTTCTCGAGATAGAGGTAGGTCTTTAATTATGTCTTCCAAGGGTTGATCCATAATGGCGTCGATCATAGAAAGCAGCCCGATTGTAAAACAGGTATCAGAATCAGTAGCATTGGTGTTTTGCGCCATAATGTCGCACATCTTTGCTCGTATAAGTGAGAACTCAATCACTTCATTGGGTTTGTCATCGGCAGATGCTAAGGCAATTAACATTGCCCAGTTTTTTAAAGTTTGTACACCACAGAGCATTACAGCGTCGCGTATTGAGTTCACTTCAATTTTTTTATAATGCGCGGCTGAGTTAATATATTTAAGCAATTTATGGCTTAGACTAACATCGTGACTAATCATTTTGCCAAGATCGTCAACAGTAATATCTGGCTGCAGTAATTGTGAAAGTAAATGTAATATGGCGACATGGTTAGAGGGTAGACGTTTGCCTTTTATGATTCTCGGTTTGCTTAAGAAAAAACCTTGAAATAAATCAAAGCCCAGTTCAATGCAGAGTTCTAATTCCTCATAGGTTTCTACTTTTTCGGCAAGCAATATTTTATCGAAACCGCGCAGTTTATTAAATTGATATTCGATTTCCGCATTATTCAAATTTAGAATATCGACTTTAATAATATCGGCGAGTTCGATTAGAGGTAAGAGTGATTCATCGTAGTGAAAATCGTCTAGTGCTATTTTGTAACCGTCTTTCTTTAAGTCGGTGATTGCCTCGATTAGTTCGTCTGTGACTTCAAGGTCTTCGAGGATTTCCAATACTAGTTGATTGTCTGGCGGAGGCAGCAGATTTTTATTATGGATAAAGTGTTTGGTTAAATTAATATACGCTTGGTTATGGCCGACAAGTTTTTCTAAGCCTTTTTCTAAATAGCTATTGAGTATTACTTGTGAAGTGGCTAATTCTGCGTCAAAGACATTGGCTACATTAGTGGTTTCGTCTGAGCGAAATAATAATTCGTAGGCGACTACTTTCTTTTTCCTATTGAAAATCGCTTGTCTGCCTATATAGTAGTCTGACATGGTCTAATCTAACCTTATTGGTCTGTGTGGCCTATAATCTTTATAGCGTCCCAATATCGCATTTTTTTAGTTAAATTTGCCAAGTCCGAGGCATTAAGGAGTGAAATAAGAGCAGTAATATTGGTGTTTATTGGCTAAAATACGACTGATTGTTAATTACTGCTAATCGTCTTTAAGTTATAGACTGGGCGTCACGTATCCTCTATAGTGGGTGCGGTTCCTAAGTAGGGCATAAAAATTAATAATTATATAAAATACAATAAGTTAAGCAACGCAGTGAGATAAATAATGTTTGATTCTTTTACTACTTTTTTGGCAAATGGCCTGGCAGATTTCAGCGGTTTTTCACTTTTTTTAGTTGGTTTAGTGTTAGTTCAAGTTACCATTATGAGCATCACACTATATTTGCATCGTTGCCAAGCGCATCGAGGTCTTGATTTACATCCTATTTTATCGCATTTTTTCCGATTTTGGCTTTGGTTCACAACTGGAATGCGAACAATTGAGTGGGTTTCCATTCATCGCAAACATCACGCGACTTGCGAAACCGAAGAGGATCCGCATAGTCCTAAAATTTATGGAATTAAAAAAGTTTTGTTTGGTGGTTGGTCGCTTTATCACCACGCTATATCAGACGAAACTAACGAGCGCTTTGGCCATGGTACGCCGAACGATTGGTTAGAAAGAAATCTTTATAGTCGCAAGATACTTGGTGTAGCTATATTATTCGTGCTTGAGTTTGCTTTATTTGGTCTCTTAGGTCTGGTCATATGGGCAATTCAAATGTTGTGGACGCCATTTTGGGCGGCAGGCGTCATTAATGGTGTGGGCCATTATATTGGTTATCGAAATTACGAAACGCCAGATACTTCCACTAATATTACGCCTTTCGCTTTTTGGATTGGCGGTGAAGAATTGCATAATAATCATCATGCTTTTCCGAGTTCTGCTAAGTTCTCTAATAAACGCTGGGAGTTTGATCTTGGCTGGATGTACATTCAAATTTTCCGTGCTTTAGGTTTGGTCAAGGTGAAAAGAGTTGCACCGAAAGTACTAATTGATCATGAAAAAGAAGGTCTAGACATCGATACGATTAAGTCAATTATACTAAATCGCGTTCATGTCATGTCTAACTACGCCAAACAAGTCGTAGGACCCGCAGTGAAAACCACGCGTTTTTCGTTTTCGGGCGAGAGCTTTAAATTTTCTAAAATTAAGACATTGCTCGTGAAAGATCATAGTATGATGGATAATAAATCCAAAAAAAATCTAAATGATTTATTGGAAGACCACCCTTCATTAAAAACTATTTACCATTACCGAATTGATTTGCAGAAAATTTGGGATAGGGCTGCGAGTAGTCAGGAGCATTTATTAGAGGCATTGAAAGACTGGTGTAAGGAAGCAGAGGAATCTGGCATTAAAGTCTTGCAGGATTTTGCAATTAGTTTGCGTAAGTATGGAATATCACCAGGACCGGCAATGGCTTAGAGTGGTTTTCCTAAGAGCTTAAAAACCAAGAGCTTAAAAATGAAGACAAAAAAATCCCGCTTAAAAGCGGGATTTTTTATATGTGCAACAAAAATTTAATTACTTAATTTTTGCTTCTTTATACATAACGTGTTTTCGAACCACTGGGTCGTATTTTTTAATTTCGATTTTCTCAGGGTGATTACGTTTGTTTTTGGTCGTTGTGTAAAAATGACCAGTCTTGGCACTTGATACCAATTTAATTTTATCGCGTTTAGATTTACCAGCCATATCTCAAATCCTCAAATTCAATAATTTAGACTTTAACGCCTTTTTTGCGTAGGTCTGCTATTACTTTTTCAATTCCTAGTTTGTCGACAATACGTAAGCCTTTTGATGAAAGGCGAAGTTTAACGAAACGCTTTTCGCTTTCGACCCAAATACGGTGTGTATTCAAATTCGGTAAAAAACGGCGTCTGGTTCTATTTTTCGCATGCGACACATTGTTTCCAGACATCGGCTTTTTTCCCGTGACTTGGCAAACTCGTGACATTGTCCTGCTCCAATTATTAACTATTAGTGAAAACGCGACATATTACCTATTGAGCGCTGAATATGCAAGTTAATTACCAAATTTCCTGCTATTTTGCTAATCATAAGTTCGCTCTGGATTAAAATAAAATCATAGATATTACAATCACTTAACTTATAATTTCTTTAAATAGCCAAGTTCTGCAAAGGAAACGGTTTTATTATCAGCAATAATCAGGTGATCGAGTACATTTATTTCCAAAACTGCCAAACATTCTACCAGTTTTTCAGTCAGCAGCAGATCTGACTGACTCGCTTGGGCATAGCCCGAGGGGTGGTTGTGCGCGAAAATGACCGCACAAGCGTTGTGGTAGAGTGCACGTTTGGCAATTTCGCGTGGATAAACGCTTGCCTGATTTATGGTACCTTGGAACATTTTCTCAAATTGGATCACTTGGTTTCGGTTATCAAGAAACAAGCAAGCGAAGGTCTCACGCTGACAATTGCGCAACTGGGCCCGCAGGTATTGCTTAGTCTCGTTTGGGTTTGTAAGGCAACCATGACGTATTAGTTGCTCATTGTAATAACGCCGACTCAGTTCTACAACTGCTTTTATCACAGCTATTTTTGCTGGCCCCAGACCAGGATATTGATTCAATTCGCGAATGTCGGCGTCGAAGAGTGGTCGAAATCCAGAATATTTTGCCAAAAGGTTTCTTGCTAAATCGACCACAGTTAAATTTCTGGTACCCTGGCGCAAAAAGAGGGCAAGCAACTCCGCGTCAGACAGGCTTTCTGCTCCTGCACTTAATAATTTTTCTCTGGGTCGTTCAGATTTTGGCCAGTTTTTTAGTGGATTCATGTACTCATCTCATCATTGCTCTCAATTGCCTCTATCAAGTGAATAGTGTATCGATGCAAATGTGACTCTAAAGTAGATTTAGTTCACAATTTTAGCCCGCTTATTCATATCGCAATGGGCTGTGTTAACGAGTGATAATTGGTTTCGCTGAAATTCTGTTACACTTATGCTTATGCAAAATTTGAATGGTAAAAATGTTTTACTCGGTGTTTGTGGCAGTATTGCCGCTTACAAAAGTGCTGAGTTAATTCGATTACTGCAAGAGCAAGGCGCCCGAGTACGGGTCGTTATGACTGCGTCAGCTCAAGAATTTATTACTCCTCTGACCTTGCAAACGTTATCGAAACACCCGGTACGTACTGACCTGATGGATCCTGTGGCTGAGGCGACTATGGGTCATATTGAATTGGCACGCTGGGCTGATCTAGTCTTAGTGGCGCCAGCGACCCAGGAGTTTATGGCGAAACTAGTCCATGGGCGAGCTGCTGATTTGTTATCTGCAATTTGTTCAGTGGCCGATGTTCCCATGATGTTAGCGCCGGCCATGAATCATTCGATGTGGATGAATGCCGCGACTCAAGAAAATCGACAGCAGCTAATTAAACGAGGAATATATTTTGTTGGCCCCGATGTGGGCGAACAAGCTTGTGGCGAACACGGTCCTGGCAGATTGGTTGATTTAGAGAGTTTAGTGGCGGCCGCCGCGAAGCTATATGAAAATGATTTATTAGCGGGTATCAGCGTCATCGTGAGTGCTGGACCGACGCGTGAAGCAATTGACCCAGTCCGTTATCTAAGCAATCGCAGTTCAGGCAAAATGGCTTATGCGATAGCCGAGGCGGCTCAAGAAGCCGGTGCAAAAGTGACCTTAGTTTCAGGTCCAGTCGCACTGCCAACACCGAGTAAAGTGGAGCGCATTGATGTTATTAGTGCAGAACAAATGCTTGGCGCGATCACATCGTTATTAGCGCAGAGTGATATATTTGTAAGTGCGGCGGCAGTTGCTGATTATCGCCCGGTTAAATTTGTTAATCAAAAAATAAAAAAAGATAAGCGCACACAGTCGCTAGAATTAGAGCGTACGCCAGATATATTAAAAACAGTACGAGAACAGTCAGAGGATTTATTTATTGTGGGTTTCGCCGCTGAAACCGAAAACCTAGAGATCTACGCAAAGCAAAAACTAGCAAGTAAGGGTATGAATATGATCGCGGCTAATCTAGTGGGTGAGCAACAAGGTTTTGAGCAAGATGATAATGCACTCGAATTATTCTGGCCAAAAAATAAAGACCAAGATAATATGATAATACAACATAAATCATTAGAAATGCGTCCTAAGCCAAAATTAGCTCGACAATTAATAGCCTTTATTGCGGAGAGATACTATGCCAAAACAACAAGTTGAAGATTCAAAGTGTAAAAATGAAGGAGCTCAAAAAATTCATTTACCAAAGGTTCAACTAAAAATTCTTGACCAAAGGATTGGTAATGAGATCCCTTTATTAAATTACGCAACGGCTGGATCAGCAGGTATGGATTTACGTGCTTGCCTGCATGAAGCGCTTACCATTGAAGCAGGCGAGACAGAATTAATTCCAACCGGTATTGCAATTCATCTGGATGACCCAAATTTAGCGGCCATAATACTTCCTCGATCTGGTTTAGGCCATAAACATGGTATTGTTTTAGGCAATCTAGTGGGACTAATAGATTCGGATTACCAAGGTCAGCTGTATGTTTCTTGTTGGAATCGAAGTCGGACTAACTTTATCGTCGATGTTGGCGAACGAATTGCCCAATTAGTGATAGTTCCGGTGGTCCAAGTGGAGTTTGATGTTGTTCAAGAATTTGATCAAAGTGAACGCGGTGCGGGTGGTTTTGGTCACACAGGGCGCCAATAAATCGTTAGGGCGCCGGGTTCGGTGCCTGTGGTTCAATGCCATTAACTTAAGCTTTGTTATGAAATATTTGTAGCCCGCACGAAGCGTTCAAAGAACGCGTACTGCGGGAAAGAGTTGAGATTTCCCGCATTTCGTCGCCTACGGCGACTACTTACGGGCTACAAAAAATGAAGAATCCTTAAGTTAATGGTATTGGCACCTAACCAAGTGGAATAAATGCTGCATCGTTTTGCCAAAACCGGTATAGGCTAGTGAAATATCTAGCCCGCTTTTCTCACAGCACTTCGTAGCGAGATTGTTTATCAGAACTCGTGCAGCGAGTTAAGTGTATCCTTAATGAAGCCCGAAGGGATTCTAAAGGGCAAGGGTATGCTATGACACGTTTTCA
>QIKQ01000316.1 GCA_003233075.1 Gammaproteobacteria bacterium | reverse complement strand
AAAGATACACCACGCGCCCGCGCACGCTCTCTACCGTCCTGAGCCTGTTTTAAGCGTCTTTCGCGTTCATCTTGAGCAATAGCAGACATAAGGCCAAGTAAAGCCTTCCCCATAGGCGTAGTGAGGTCGTAATGCTCTCGGTCAAGAACCTTTATCATGGCACCGCGTTCGCCAATCTCTGACATGATTTGCAAGCCGTCGATATAAGAACGGGTAACCCTATCCCATTCAGCCACGACAAGAACGTCATCAGCATTAAGGGCAGCGATTGCTTTTTTAAGTTTGGGGCGCTTGCGGGTGTCTTTCCCGCTGGCTTTTTCGGAATATATCAGCTCGCACCCTTCAGCTTGCAGGGCGACAAGCTGGCGGTCTAGGTTTTGTTGCTGTGTGCTAACGCGGGCATATCCAATTTTCATTGGCTCACTGCTCCACAAATTCCTTTTGCGTTATATCTTGCCTACCACCCAATACCCGAACAATCATTATACGGTCATCATATGAGTAATAGTAAATACATCGATTACGATAGGGTAGGCCACGCAAACCCTTGGCGATGTAATCGCGGGGGGAACCAGTAAAATCAGTCTCAACAATCCATTCAATTTTTGCCGTCAAATCTTCCATAAAACGGCGGGATTCCTCGACACTATCTAGCTGGATATACTGGCGAATACCTCTTAAATCAGCCTTTGCCTTTGCTGAAATGTCTAAAGTTTTTTTCACATTAAGAATCAGTATCTTGCATTATGTCGTTAAATAAATCGCCTGCTTTATTGTAGCTGGTGAAACGACCAGCCTTAATATCCGCATCACCCTCAGCAATTAATTCCCGTAAATTGCTTAGACGGGTTTCATAATCTTCTAGCATACGCAGGCCAGCCCGAACGACTTCGCTAGCGTTGTTGAAGCGTCCCGCTTCAATTTGATTGGATATGAACGCCTCGTAGCGATCCCCGACAACATATGAGCTTCTTGCATTTCCCATTGTAAAATCCTTTCCTTATGTATGATTATATCACACGGTATGAATAGTTCCTACATTTTTCCTGACTATTTTCTTGAGTGCATTCCATGCACTCCTGCCCCATGGCGAATGTGGGGGGAGTATGGCAAGGGGAGGGGGTTCGCCCGCCCTGCACAAGCGTAGCGCGGAAGGGAGGGGATACCCCTTGCAATACGGCGGGGCAAAGCCCCTCAAAAAAAGAAGGCCGCTCCGTACATTAAATGCAGAAGACGCGGCCATATTATCTACCAATGTAAACTACATTCAGCAGTTTCTATGCCAATTTCAAAGACACCAAACGGTTGATGCTCACGCCTTGTTCTGCGGCCTGAATTGCTAAACTGCGGTGTTGGTCAGGAGGAATGCGCACCTGAAATTTGCCACTATACGACTTATCTGCAAGTGGTAACGGAATACTCTCGCCATTGCCTGACATATCCTCAACCACTTCACCAACCAATTTGGTTAAACCTGAAAGGGCCTCGGATTGATCTTCTGCCAAAAAGGACAGGCTAGGGAATTCCGCACACAGAGCAACGTATTCGCTATCTTCCTCTGACCATGTCACACGGTAGGTATAATGCTTAAAATCAACCATTTTCCTGCTCCTTTATTTTTCTAATTGCGACAAGCACTTGTTTAACTTGGTAGGCTTTAGCTTTGCCATTCTTCCCGCGTTGAATATTTACACGAGGGTCACCAGTCCAAGGTGTTTTATAAACGTGATGACTTGTTCCTTTTTGGCGTGCAGTGCCAAAATAATGCTTACAAACATTTGCTAGGCTAGAAAACCGCACATTCTGCGGGGCTTTGTCCATCTCTAGCAGGGTCTTATCTATCGTACTCACATCATCACTATAGTATCATTATTGATATTATGCAAGTACATTCTAATTTTCCCTGACAGATTACATTTTACAGATTTTACATTTAGCAAATATAGCGAGGCAAAGTCCCCAAAACCACGTTAATTATGGAACGGACTTATGCAAACGCTAAGAGCTTGATTTTATTCAGGGCAGGGGAGTGTTGCAAAAGTCATGACATTTGAAAAATAAAACAGTTTCCTTAGTTAACATGTCAAAAATTTCGCTCAAAAACCCAATGGCATTCGGGAGCTTACAAAGCTATTAATCTAAAACTTAGAAAAATCTCCGGAAATTATGTCATACAATGTCGGTACTTTTTGTCCGGCTATGTGTCTAAGGTAAGATGAAACAACAGACAGCCCGCCAGAGTTCCAAGACATCCGCCCTCTAAGAGTGGCGGTTGGATTGGAGACAATAAGCGAAATTTGGTTTTTTAGAAACTCTTCCATGTTTAATTTTAGATCATTGTTTAATTCAATGGTGCCTTTCGCATGTCCGTCAAGAAGCATGGGTATTCCGTGGCAAAACGTATTGTTCCAGCAAACATTTTCATTTCGCACCTCGATTGGTGAGATAATGTTGGGACAAAACTTATTTAAAATTGCTAATCCGGGAGGACCATTACAAAACATTTTGCTTACCGGAGTATCAGGTAAACCTCGGGTGTCAGTGATTATCCCTCTGTCAATCCTGGTAACTTCAGATTCAACTAACCGATTTGCGCACTGCAAAAGGGAATCGTCGTGCACACGTTTGTGTGCTGAGTACAAAGCCAATGCAATTCCAGCTTGACCATGAGCCATACCGCTCAATAGTTTCTTCCCGTTGGCCTTCCTTTTATTAATCTCTGATAATAATAAATCTAAAGCAGCGAAGAAGCCCACTGGCAATTTTAACGGCCAATATTCTGACATACAAAATAAGTATCCAGCAAGACCATCATACAAGTCCAATGCAAAATCTTCGTCCGTACTTTTCAAACGAAAGTAATTGTAAATCGGATCGCAACTTCTTATCTTGTTTTCTAACGCATAATTTGGTTCGCTTAAATGCTCTCGAAGATGATGTGCTAAGACAACCAAACCTCCATAGCCGATCATTAATCCCAAATGTGGAACGCTTGCTTCTTCTTGGGCGCAATAGTTAGTCAATAAATTCCGATTTGATGTTGAAAATAAATCCCCGAACCCAACTAACAGTCCAGCAACCCCAACGCCTAAGTGTGCAGGGATAGGGTGAAATAATTTGAATTTCTTTCTATCATCAGCGAGCACATCAACAACAAATGTTTCATTCGCGGCAAAAACAAGCTTGTGTCCAAAGTGATCTGAAATAACGTCACAAAGTTTTATTGCCTCAATCATGATCCATACAATTCTTTAAGAAGTAATTTATTGAATGGTCGGTTTTTTTTAAAAAATTTACGCCTCGTTGAAAGTGCGTTAGCTGCGCTTTGGCGCGCAAATGATATAGTTTGATTCTTTTCGCCGTCCTTCATGTAAATTTCTCGTTTATTTAGGGAATGATATGTAGTGGGAATGAACCCCATCATATTCTGATTTAACATGAAAGTGGCATGTTGACGGAAGCCCTGATTAAGATTTGTAAATTGCAGTTGAGTTTCGAACGCACAATATAATGATATCCAACGAAGCAAACTGCCTAGCAAGCTATTGTCTCCGAGTTCATCAAAAAAATATGGGATGTTGTTTTCGTATTCTTCGGTGTCCATAAGAAGCACTCGATATTCAGCTGTACTTTCGGCTGTGCACGAAGAAACTACACGCATCAACCGTTCAGACGCGTCTAGAATTTTGTCTACATCTTCGTCGGATAGACAGGTTGAATGTTTCAATTTCGAGAATCCAAAATTCATGTCACTTGGGACTAGACTCTGTATCGCATCTTCCTTACCGCCAAGCTTAAAGTATCTAGGGCTAAATAAGTTTCCGACGTATGAAACATTTTGAAACACATGCCCGCTAGATCTGGCAACGACAGGCCTAAATGCCGTTTCGTAGTCAATAATGCAAATTCCATTACGTTGTTGGAATACATTATCTTTATGTAAATCGGTGAGATTTATAGCGTAACTCAGCGATTCCATATCAATTATTGAATTTTTCCAAACTGACTTACTTAGAAAATCTTCGTTGTTCACTTTTTCTTCGATAGAAAATCCATCAACAAACACCGTTTTTGGAAGTGATATACTTTTAACCTGACCAATGCGAATAATATCACTTATCAGGTCGTACGACGCTAAATTACCTTCCTTCAGAAAAAAGGCGTTACCATCACATTCAACGCGTAGAGCGGATCGACCTTGTTCATGCAAATCTCCCACGGAGTGAATGGAAAGACGATCAAAATTGATATTTGTACGGTAGACCTGCCGTACATACTTGGCAAACGCTGAAATAGATTTATCTAGGTATTTTAAGATAAGTGTAACTAGCCCAATTGCACGCCAAAGAGAAAATGCATTTCGCCGGATTTTTTGGGAAGTGTATAGGGTCGCAAAAATACCTTCACAATAGTTATTATATATTGGGCGTACGTTAGTAGATACATTATTGAGAGTGACCTTTAACAATTGCTCGATAGAAATGTACTCACACTCTTCTGAAATCTCAAAAAGCGCCTGAGCCTTTTTTACCCAATCACCACACATAAGGTTTTCTGGTAATCCAACACAGTCAAAATCTCTCACCAGAAAATCACGGAAAATTTCCGGCATTGCGTAAATAGCTCTTAACACCTCTTCATTTGAATGTTCTAAATACCCTGCATGATTAGATAGAAAAAGAGTAAAGTCTGAAGACATATGAATATTTTTAAACAAGGCGTATTCCTCCAGAAAGCATTGATTATGGTTCAATTTAAATCTTGTCGCAAATTTACATCTACTTTCATAAAGTCAGCAGTTCTTGTAATTTCAGAAGCTCCGCGACTAATAGGAGTTCTATTTATTCTTATTGTAGTTCAGAGCTTGGCGCCCATTGCATCTCTAGCTATGTTGGAACGGTTGGTACGTGCCATTGTATCAACCGGCATACATGCGAACTCACTTTTGCTATTAGTAGGTTGGGTTGCAGCAATTTCGATCCCTTTTCTCCTAAATCCGGTTGTACAAGTGACGCAAAGTGCAACATCGGAAAAGCTGCGAATTGGTATAATGCGGCGTATTATACAGACATCCTGGGGGTATAGAGACTTGCACCCATATGATGACCCTAAATTGCTCGAAAGCATCGAGGTGTTGAGCAGAGAAGCCCCGTTTCGACCATTAAATTTTATTGTTACTTCCACTGAATTACTTCGAACTACCATCACAGCCATCTCTCTTGCGATTTATATCGCGCAATTTAGTCAATTTCTTGCGCCGCTTATGTTTATAGCTTTTGTCCCCCTTGGAATTTCTATGGCGACGGGAGAGCGACGATTGTGGCAGCAAGCAATTCACAAAGCTGGTGACGCGGTCATGATGCGATACATTGTTGATATGTCTGTTGACAACCGAATTCGCGCTGAAATCATAGCAACAAATTTGCATCCAGACTTAGTTCAAAAGTACAAAGTTGCTGCAAATTCCTATTTTCAACACATGAATGTTGTACGAGTTAAAAATCTCCTCCGTATAATTCCATATATGGTTCTATCGCTGGTGGCACTTGGACTTATTGTTTATTCGATGCAGTCAATTATTGCCAAACAGCAGGCCGCTGATACTTTTGTGGTGCTGCAGAGCTTGGTCATGTTGTACGCGAGTCTTACAGGCCTAGCTACAATGGCTTCTAATTTTGGCTCAATACTCGGTTTTTTCGAAACTTTCTTTTCTTTACCGTCACCGTTAGAACAGGATGACGAACAACCTAAGAAACATATTAAAAAAATTAAAACCATTGAACTACGTTCGGTAAGCTTTGGTTACCCAAAGTATTCGACAATTCTGAACAATCTCAATTTCAAAATCCAGCTTGGTGAAAAGGTAGCCATAATTGGCCGAAATGGCGCTGGGAAAAGTACAGTTGCTAAAATATTGCTTGGATTGCTTAACCCAACTGATGGGCAGGTTAGAGTTGATGGAATTCGGTTGCAGGATATTGACTTGGGCGAATATCGTAAGCGTATTACATCCGTTTTTCAGCATTTTGGAAAATTTGAGTTCACAGTGCAAGAAAGCGTATCTATTGGGCTCAATGCTAATGACGAAGATAATGTATGGCTCAAAGCTAACGACACACAATTTGGCGTTGAATTCAAAGATATGAGGCAACAGCAACTCGGAACTCGTTTCGGAGGATTAGAGCTTTCCGGAGGGCAGTGGCAAAAATTAGCAATATTGAGGGCTATTGTGAGACCCAATGATGTAATTATCCTTGATGAACCCAATGCGTCACTTGATATAGAAAGCGAACGGGCGATATCACAATTAATTCAAAATGAGTGGGCAGATAGCACCATCATAATGATTACTCATCGTGTACATAGGATCAATGAATTTGATCGTGTGATTTTCATTGAAGAGGGTGAAATTAAATTTGATGATGCACCGCACAATATTCCAACTAACGCTCTCGTTTCTCAATTTATTAATGACAACGCGCTCTAGTCCGATCTGTTCCGATCGGAACAGATCGGCACTTAACACATTAACTACCGCAACATGAAAGGTTGTTAATTGACGATGATCCAGGTGAATAGTCCCAGTGCCAGCGAGAATTGCCTTTCACCTTTCTTGCAGAAAGTACAGCAGTTTTAACATTAGCTTTTGAATTAAAATTCATCGTTTTATCTCCTGTGTAAACTTGGCTGCGATCAAAGTATTGTAACAATACCATCTACAGGTCTAAGGGTCTCCTCAGACGGATAAAATATACCTTATAAAAAATCAAAAGTCTGAGGAAACCAAAAAGTAACGTTTTATAGACATAATATATTCAATCTGTGCTTCACTATATCGTTTATTCTTCATTCAAAATCTCTGAATAGCCTCGGGGGTACGGATCATCTCAATTAAATCAAATATATTAGTGTTGTATATGCATATCTGCAAGCAAGTATGTCTCTAATCGTCTCATGAAGAAACGGCATATTCGAATTGCTTTTAGTGGATTTTGTCTACTTAATGCTCGAAATATCATTTCTGTAGCATTGCTAAGATAGACGTATGTTTTTTGTGTTCCATTTTGCATCAACATCAAAGTAACTTGATCTGCCAAACAAGTTGCCAAAGAAAAGGTTCCTCTGTCGCAAATGAGGTATGATAAAAATGCAAGTTTATCACAGACATCTTCAGGAATAACCATGCCATTAGTTATTAATGAATTATCGAGGCGCACTATATTTCGCTCAGCTAGTTGAAATAAAATTTTTACATACTCTAGGCAAATTTTAGGGGATGGGTTTGAGATAATATATCCTCTGCCTTCGAAGTGTGAAATCAACCCTCTTTCACTCAATCTTATCAGTGCGTCTCTGATGGGGGCAGCACTGACTAACATTTCATCGGATAACTTAGATACCTTAATGAAGCTACCTGTTGAGAATTCTTGCTGTAAGATTTTTTTTCGGATTTCCAATAAAACTCGGTGGTCTTTTAAAAACATAAACACCTCCTCAATATCAAATATTGTTGAAATTTTTATCGCTGAATATTCAGTGTAATTGGTATGTTAATGTTGTTGATTTTGCGACTAATATTTAGTTAAGTCCCTAAAGCATCATGAAAATAACCCTCGTAATGACCAACATCCCAAACGCCCCCCAAATAGCGCCGTAGTGAAGGGTGAGGGCGCAAAGCGCCCTTTTGTTGCAAAATCAGCGCATGCGATATTTTGCTTTGCACGGCCAAGCGTTTTTGGCCGTTGCTTGGGGCAGGGCGTGGAGCTGGCTCCCGCCCTTGGGGAGCGCTAGCGTCCCCTTTGTGGCTTTGCCGCAATTCGGCTTCGCCGTCACTACTGATTTTTTCATCGGTAGTGACGGGGGAAGCAGGGGAACTGTCAGCTTTAGCTTTGGCGATAATTCATAAGTGACGGACACGTGACGCCCGAAATATGAGCGGGCGGCTCATATGTGCAACACCCCGCGCCATTGCGAGCGCCAATTACGTTTTACAACGAAAGGATAGAACCCACGAGCGCTATTGCGCACGGTACGGCTAGCGCCGAACCCCAGCTGATATGAAACGACCTACGGCACCGACATACAGCGCCCTAAGAGGCACACAGGAAAAG
>QIKQ01000045.1 GCA_003233075.1 Gammaproteobacteria bacterium | reverse complement strand
TTACAATAGGCTAACTCTGCGCCTGTTCTTCTAATTAAAAATGAAATATCTATATCTTCAACATATGCGAAATAGTTTTCATCAAATAGACCCACGCTCGATAAAACTTCAGTACGCGCCAGAAAAGAACATCCAGATAAATATTCGGTAGAGTTACTCAATATTTTTTTATTATAAGTCTCATAATATTGCAAGTGACTGGGCAATCCACCTTTCATACTCCCACCCCCAAACCAAACTTTATCTCGCTGATAATAATCAAAAATTAGATTAGTAACCGCGCCTATATTCTCGTTTTCTTCCATTTTTTTTGCTAATAAACATAATGAATTCGATGCTACAGTTGTATCATTATTTAATATCCAGCAATATTTACACCCCATCTCATTTGCTTTTCTAATTCCTATATTATTTGCCCCTGCATAACCATAGTTTTTTTCATTTCTTATCAAGAGTACATCTGGATTTTTATCTAGAATAAAGGACACTTCCTCTGTTGAAGCATTATCAACTACAATAATTAAATAATTGCTGTAGTCTAAACTATTAATAGATTGGATACACTCCATAGTATGCATCATACCATTCCAATTCAATATTATTATCGCAATTTTCGGGCTCATATTTTTTTATTTCTAGTGTTGTATAATTATATAAACAATCTAAACCAAAGTATTTAAGAAATTGAAGTCTATTTAAGGTCACACGTTCTTTTTCAGGCCTTGTTTTATACTTACGTGTAGCACAGCAAATGTTAAACATAACATTAACACCCTATCATTATTATTCAGATAATTTATAGTAACTAACATTAATAAAATCGCAATAAAATGATATTTTGCAAATCTAATATATTTTTTATACGTACTTCCCACATACCTCTGATAACGCATATATCTTTTAAAAACAAACAACAACGATACGAAAAGAAATATTCCAACAATTCCATAATATTTCAACCATGATGTATATCCTAAATCTGAGCCATAGGTTAGCCCGAATACTTCACTTTTATTTTGATCTCCTACCGCCGATCTTATTGCCAATCCCGCACCACCAAAAGCAGGATTATCCATAAAAACATTTATATCATTTTCTATTTGTGACACTCTAGCATTCCAAGTACCTTGTTTACTTGATATATCATCATATGCACTTTCAAATAACAAACTCACAAAACCACCTGGTACAGATATGGAAATAATTACCGCTATCAGCAATACGAATACAAGAGAGGATATTAGCATCTTAATTCTTCGTTTCATTACCAACATAATAACCAACACTAATGTCACTGATATTAGTATGCCTCTAGTCTGCCGAAATAATAATGCAACTCCAGATATGAGAAAATAGAATACTGAACCGCTCAAAGTTTTCTCATTTTCCAGAAAATTATTAAAATTCCAAATACACACCAAGGGAATTATTGACATTCCGGGGATAAACCATCTAGTAATACCAGATCGCAGTCCATGTCCCTCGGCCCATTTATGATAAAATAAAGTAATGCCGCTTGAATTCACTAATGCAAGAAAAAATAATATCACAACAACTATACTCAACAACCTCAAAAACGTTTCTATTTTTTGCACCGTATCCAGATATATTATGAAAATAAAATACGACAAATAATAAAACTGATGCCTAGAAACAACAAGCCCATCTACTATAGACTGGGAGTACATATTCTTAGCATTGATCACCTGAACCAAAACAATAAAAAAATATGCAATTATATATAATGAAAAAGGGTTTAGTAATACACGTTTTTTGGGTAAAAATAGAAAATAATATATTAAGCCTACTACCATCAATCCAAGACCAATATCTGCCATTTTAAATACACCTGGAAGATGCGCATATGGCGTTAGATAGAACAGGCTATTGCCAAATAGAACTAACAAGAGCAAATACAAGTACGCTATTTTTTCTCCTTTTTTTTTCATGCCTAACGTAATCCCTTTAGCATATAACAACTATCACTTTTTTGATTGCAAACCAACACTTTTAAACCAGTTCGTGCGGCCAAACAAACGTTTTTCAAAGCCAGCATATACAGATAAATCAGTATTAGTTGTAGTCCGTGTAATAATTGGAGAAAAAAGTGAAACAGAAAATAAAATTAGGAAAGTAATTACAATTAACACCACACTGTCATCAGAAATAAAATATTTAGCAAGATATGCTGGCATACCCAAAACAAGTATAAATAATACGGGCTTGGTATATTCTGCGCAAAAAGGCTGTATTTTGTGACACCGATACAATTTGATAGAAATATAACCATTCGAGCATGCTTGCGCAAACACACTCGCAAAAGCTGCTCCAACTGCACCATATTTAGGTATCAATAAAAATGCCAAAATTATTGTAAATAATGCAGCAATAAACGTCCCCACTACAACTGATTTTCTATCTCCATACGCTAATAGAGTCATAGCGTTCGGGCCAAAAAATGCATGTAAAGCATAAGCTGCGCTTAGCAAACGCAATATATAACCCACATCGCTATAATTACTTCCAAATAAAAACAGCGAAATTTCATCTGCATATATTTGCACAAATATAAATGCTGGCAGTGTCACTATTACCGTCCACTTCGTCGAGCTAACGTACAAATCTCTCACATCCTGAAGTCGATTTTTTTTATTAAACAGTTGTGTCACAATCGGAAGGTACAAGTAGGCTATAGCAGCTAATGGGAGAGCAAATAAACCAGCTAATTTTAATGGTACTGTATATAACGCCACTTCGGTTTCCGGCCAATAGTAACCAATAAATAATACTCCCGCCCAGTTAGTAATGTTAACCGTCAAAGCCACTAGCAATAACGGAAATGAAAACCTTATCATCTCCGATGAAGCTTTGACCGAGACTCGAATACGATATTTCTTAGTTAACTGTAAGAACGAATACGCCAAATAAGCAATGAGTCCTGTCCACGCTGCAATCAAATATGCACTCACAACCGATAGATAACCAAGCCCTACTGTGCTAACAGCAAGTACTACAACTAAACGTAGAAAATTAACCATTATATCTTGAAATATTACTTTTGCTCCAGCATTGTTTAGTCCCCGAAATATTGAATCGAGCATGCTCATTAGGCCAAGCGGCAGTATTAATGTCATCACTAGCAATATTACTAGAGATAGTTTCTCATTATTAAATATATTCCCAATGACATTACCAAACAACCAAAACACAATCATACTAACTGCGCTTGCAACAAGTATAATAGATAAAGCAGAGCCTATGAGCTGACCTACACCCAGAGCTTTACTATCCTTGTTAACCAATATACGTGGAAGTCCTGCATTTATACCCAACTGACTAATAGTAACCACTACGTTTATAATTACTAACGCCAGTGATATGACACCGAACTCTTCTTTAGAAATAAATCGAATAACAATTATCGTGGTAATAAATTGCAAAATTAGAGCAATGAAACTACCCAATGCGATAAGCACTCCTCCCTTCGCTACCATTTTAAAATGTTTATTACTATTTTCCATACCTACCATGCTACATTAAACAAAAATATATGGTTATCAGTTCAATCTAACTGCCGTCCAAGTTACCACCTAAGGGTATCATTGCTACTACCCTATTAAGTGGTACTATTCGGTAAAATACATAATTGTATTGCATATCAAACTTCTAATATTTATAATCAGTATATCAGCTTCTGATTTCTCCCTACACAAAATGGATCGCATAAAAAAAATATTAATAATTCACAATAAATATCGCTACTTAGGCGGCGAAGATAGTGTCGTAAACGATGAGATATCTTTATTGCAATCAAAGGGACATGATGTTCAGCTATTTAGCAAAACCAATCTATCAATAGCAAACACAAAATCTCCCCAGTTATTCTTTGATACTATCTGGTCTCGAAAAACTAATATAGAATTAACTGATACTATAAATAAAAGGAAACCTGATATAATTCATATACACAACACTTTTCCTTTGATATCACCCTCGGTATATTACACAGCAAAAAATTTGAAAATTCCAGTTGTTCAAACTCTTCATAATTTTAGATTAATGTGCTTAAAAGCCCTATTGCTTCGCAATAACGCTATATGTGAAGATTGCATTGGCAAAACACCTTGGCGTGGTTTAATACATAAATGTTATCACGATTCCTTCCTCCGGTCTTTAGCCATTTTTTCAATGCTAACAACACATCGGGCCCTCGGAACATATAGAAAACATATAAATCAGTACATTGCTCTAAGTGAATTCAGTAAAAAGCTATTTATTAAAGGTGGTCTTCCTGCAGAAAAAATCAGTATTAAACCAAATTTTGTAGCAATCGGTAAACCCATATCTAGTAACCGATCTGGGCTCCTATATGTTGGAAGACTTTCCCCAGAAAAAGGATTCAATATACTTGTTAAAGCTCTTGCAAACCAAAATAGCATTAGAGCCTCTATCATTGGGGAAGGACCTGAACAAGCATTAACACCCCATACTGAAACTACAAATTTAGAATATTTGGGTTGGCTAGATTCACATAGTGTCTATAAACATATGCGAAACTCACAATTTATAGTCATTCCCAGCATATGCTACGAAAATTTCCCTCGCACTCTTGTAGAAGCGTATGCGTGCGAACTACCGGTTATAGCAAGCAACATAGGGCCTCTTGGTCAACTCGTAAAAGACGGTAAGACAGGCCTCCTATTTAAACCAGGATCTGCGGACGACTTACTACGTAAGATACAATGGGCAGTCAATAACCCAAATAAAATACGAAAAATGGGTGAAAATGCAAGAAAATATTATGAGCAATATTATAACGTAGAAACAAACTACCAAATTCTAAAAAATATATACTACAAAGCCCTAACACTTACGACTTCATAGTCACATAGCCTTAACAAGGCTTATTATAAATTTACTAACAGCTATAATAATGTTAATATTTGTTTATATTGTTCTGGAGAACATATGAAACTTAATCTAGGATGTGGTTCGAAAATTATTAATGGCTGGTGTAATGTAGATTACTCTTTAGGAGCGAAGCTGACTAAAGTTCCTTTCTTTGGAGCGGTTAATCGTAAACTTGGGGTATTCAATCTCAACTGGGACAAAAATATTGTTATTCACGATCTTCGAAAAAAATTCCCATGGGCTAGTAATTCTATTGATTCAATTTATAGCTCTCATACTCTTGAGCATTTATCCAAACAACAGGGCGAAAAATTTCTTAATGAGTGTTATAGAGTATTGAAGAATGGCTGTATAACTAGGATAGTTGTACCGGATCTGAAACAAATTGTAAGTCAATATACTTCCGAAAAAATACCCGCAGAAAATTTCTTGTCTGAACTAGGTGTTTTATATAACGAATATTCTAACAAAACCAAAAATAAATTTGCGCCTTTTATTCAGTTTCCGCACAAATGTATGTACGACACAGTATCACTATTAAGAATTATGACAAATATAGGCTTTAAAGCCTCGAGTAAAAACGCGTTTGAGAGCGAAATCCAAGATATACATAGTATTGAACTTAAGAATCGAACTTATCAAGCTGTAATAGTTGAAGGAACAAAGGAATAATCACACTATTTCCTACCATAGTTATCCTCATATCGAACAATATCATCCTCCTCAAGATAATCCCCAATCTGCACCTCAATAATCGCAAGCTCTATCACACCAGGGTTTGACAACCTATGTTTGTTCCCTATTGGTACATAAGTGGATTCGTTAGTTTGAACCAAAAACGAATCTTCGCCATTCACCACTTCCGCAGTCCCTGACACAACAACCCAGTGTTCGCTCCGGTGATGATGTTTTTGCAATGAAATCGATGCCCCTGGCTTTAAAACGATTCGTTTCATTTTAAAACGAGGCCCTTCTTCAAGAACCGTATAAGTACCCCATGGTCTATGCACAGTACTATGATACTTGTGCGCACTGTGTTTTTGCTGTTTAAGTTTTTGAAATATTGTTTTTACCTGTTGGGCATGGCTGCGATTAGTAACTAGCAATGCATCGGGGGTATCTATCACGAGAGTATCTTCCAACCCTAAAACAGCAATCAACCTGCCGTCACTATTGACATAACAGTTGCTACTTTGTTCCAGGATAGCATTACCTACAACTCGATTGCCGTTGGCATCCGCTTCGGCTAAATCACTTACAGCATCCCACGAACCAACATCGTTCCAGTCAAAATCGCACCGTACGACCGCAACTTGCTCTGATTTTTCCATTAGTGCATAATCGATTGAATCACTGGGAATTTGCGAGAATGTCTTTTCCTCCAATTCTGTTGGTATCTGTTTATCTGTCTGGTTCCAGCATTTTTCTGAAAGACTGTAAATTTCAGGGCTGTGGGTTTTCATTGCTGATAACAAGGCTTCCGGCTTAAAACAAAACATGCCAGAGTTCCATACAAAGTCGCCTGATTTGACATAGGATTCGGCAGTTTTAGCATCCGGTTTTTCTACAAACTTTTTAACGACGTATCCTGAATCTGTTAACGCTTCTCCAACTTCTATATAACCATAACCGGTTTCCGGCTTGTCTGGATTAATCCCAAATGTCACCAGTTTACCTTGTTCTGCAAGCTTTACTGCGTGTTGTGCAGACAGGTCAAAAGCCTTGTGATCATCAATAATATGATCCGCAGGTAACACCAGCATAACGGCTTCACTACCATAGGTTTCTGATACATAAAATGCAGCCATCACAATAGCGGGGGCTGTATTTCTGCCGACTGGCTCGAGCAGATAATCAAGACCAAAGCTGTCAATGTTGTCACAAAGTTTATACTGATCCTTTGTCTGAAAATAATAATCCCGGTTGGTCATCGTCACTATGTTTTTTACATTTTTCAGACTAACCGTGCGCTCCAATGTTTTATGTAACAGACTCTTACCGTCTGGCATTAACATAAATGGCTTCGGATGGGCTTCACGTGATACAGGCCATAAACGCGATCCCGCGCCACCTGACAATATAACGGGTACTAACATTTAAAATGATTCCTTTTGTTTTTTAAGATTTAGTCTTTTTATTTAGACTTTTAATTTTATAACTAGTTGTTTTGTAAAACTGTGTCGATACGCAAGAATATAGCTTACATGGTTCGTTGTAAATTAATACTATTGGGGAAGTAGATGGTGCTTTATTTTATGATATTTCCTGGATTCAATATGCGAACCTAGATTACCTGTTGACCCAAACTCATCTCGTGTAGGTAATAACGTTTAATTGATTTAAAATTTTATTATTTACCCATAAAAAATATTATCACCCCTGTCGTAAGTAACTGGTTAATATTATTTAAATCTCTCTAAATATTATATGGTTACAAAGCGACCATACTATTAAAGTGGAAAATTTCCCACATAACTGATATAGTGTTCCAGCGAGTAAATGATGTGTCCAGAAAAGAAGATAGAAAAAGAGATGCACTAGAGGAACTTGCAAATGGATAATACTTAGAGGCATGTTATGAACGGACATAAAATTTTAAACTATATTTTAACACTTATGTGTTTTGCTTTTCTTACACTTTCTTCAGCAAGTTTTGCCGCGTTCATGGATCATCATCCACATAACGCAGAACATGGAGCAACGACACCTGCTGCACCCGGTCATGGAACTGTTATTGCGATGGATGACGATGGTCCTGGCCATGATGACGATGATGGTCGTAGCCACGAAGATGAACCGCCTGTTCCGGTGCCAGAGCCTGCTACCTTGTTCTTATTGGCTATTGGACTATTAGTAGTTGTTGGAATGCGTCGTTCTTCACATCAAACGAATAGCATACAAGCATAAAATATTAGTACAAAAAAAGAGGAGCAAAGCTCCTTTTTTTTTGTTTTTATTCAATTAGCATCGGATCAAGAGCTGCTATCTCAGGTTTATGGTATTTGATACCACCTCGCTGACCATCAGTTACCACATCAGATATTATTTTAGCATCAACAATTTTGATACTGTCTGCATAGGCATAGACAAGTCCAGTATCACATAGATTATTAATAACTCTTGGTATTCCCTGGCTATTGTACCAAATCTTGATGATGGCCAAATCCTCAAATATTTTTTCTTTACACCCTACTGCTCTTAGACGATGTTTTATATACTCTCTGACTTCATTGACGACCAGTGAGCCCAGATGATGATGTACCGACACCCTTTGTGCAAACTGGGTTAATTTCGGCAGGCTGAGGATCTCACGTAACTCTGGCTGTCCTACCAATACCATTTGCAGCACCTGATCCTTGTCTGCGTTGATATTGGACAGCATTCGCAGTTCTTCGAGGTTATCTGGCGACAAATTTTGTGCTTCGTCAATAATTAACACGGTGCGTCTTTTTTGGGCGTATTCGTTAACGATAAAATCCATTAACGATTCATACATTTCCACCTTACCGAGACCTCGGTATTTAATGCCAAACGCCATCAATACCCACTGCAACATCTCACCAACGGAACTCATGGTGTTATTGATTAAGCCTACCGTGATTCGGTCTTCCAGATTGTTCAACACCTCTCGAATCAGTGTCGTTTTACCCGATCCAATTTCACCTGAGATAACCGTAAACCCGGCCTGACTTTTCAGACCATACTCAAACATTGACAAAGCCGCTGCATGGCTTTTGCTTAAATACAGAAAACTCGCATCTGGTAATAATGTAAATGGTTTTTCGCTAAATTGAAAAAATCGCTCATACATAATAATCGCCAGTGGTCGCCTCTTTGGATTTATTTAATATCGTGCCTATCAGGTTAACCTGATTTAATATTGTTCTTGCCCGCTTCAGATCCTCTTCCTGAGCTTTGCCTTCTTCGACCACCATTAAATAGGCATCGACATATTTCGAAAAAGCCAGTGCATCATCGGCCGACAGCAACGGTGGTAAGTCAAAAATTATCAGGCTGGACGGATAGCGTCTTCTTAACTCCTCAAGCAGTTTAGCCATTCTTGGCGCTAACATCATTTCTGATGAATTAGATATTCCCTTGTGACCTGGCAGTACCACCAAATTCGATATCCCCGAGAGATTCACCAACATATTTTTTAATTCAAGACTCTCATTAAACAGGTAATCACTGAGCCCGGCTTTTTTCGGGTTTATATCTAAATATTTATGCACTGTCGGTTTACGCAAATCCATATCGACCAGTAAAACCGTATTGCTGCTCATCATTGCCATACTAATCGCAAGATTAATCGCTGTCAGTGTTTTACCTTCGCCCGGTCGTGTGCTGGTAATCGCTAACGAATGCCACTGATGTGCCTGTAACAATTGCATCGTATTTGTCCGCAATATTTTGTAAGCATCCATCACCAGGCCCGGACCTATTCCGGAGATAACGTTGTTACGACGAAGCGATTTTTGGGATACCTTTACATTACGTGTTTGCGTAAAGGGTACACTTGACTGCGAGGACTCAACCGCACTGACTGCATTTGTATATTGGTTTTGACCACCAACGCTGTCATTAGCAACCGATATTTTATCCATAAGCAATATATCGCTACCACCTTTGCTACGCTCGGCACGTGCTTTATCCATTGCTTTTTTAAACCGCTCCATACCGTACTCCCTAAAACCCAAGTTTCCGCACTAAACTATACCAGTGTATCGTTAAATCCTGCCATAATTCGCCCAGATCTATAAACAATACATGAACCAGAAACAAGACAACGGCAATAATTGCAAAAGCTAACAAACGATTTTTCACTTGGCTTTGTCTTATTTCCGTACTGTCTGCTGTTTCCGTTATATTGGGAATACTCGCAATTGGAGCCGAGCCCATTAATGACGTTAATTTACGATAACCGCGCACACTGCTATCCATTGACTCTGTCAGTGCAACACT
>QIKQ01000308.1 GCA_003233075.1 Gammaproteobacteria bacterium | reverse complement strand
TTGTTATTACAGCGCTTGTTCGCACTCACATTGTAACAACTTTTGATCAGGCTTTCTTATTTACGACATCTATGGGACAGCAGTGGCCACATAGCACAAACTTTTTACAATTAAAAGCTATGACAGTTTTTAACTAAAAGCGGCCGTTCGAGGTTACATTAGCTTATCAATTTAAAAGTTGAATTTAGGAGATTGCCACAAAGTGTTCTGAGAACACTTTTCGCAACGACGGGGAAACGAGAATTACCACGAAATGCTCAATGAAAATTTCTCGCAGCGACAAAAATATTTCTATATCACACACGATATTTTACTTAATTGAATTTGAATCCACCCCGGCTCTGAAGAGCTGGGCTACAGTCTAAATAGTTGAATTGATCTTCGTAGAGACAAGGCATGCCTTGTCTCTACGGGTTAAACAAATGTATTTGGGAGATCCTTCGCAAGATGTGCTTGCTCTGGACGCTAGGGCGGATTGCTTCAGCAGTTTACGCTGCTTCGCAACGACGAAGAAAGCGCTAGGTCTGCTTTGTCGAGCAGACCTAACATGTTTAATTGAAATCTCAAGCGATTATGTAGTTTTCGCTTCAACAGCCATTTCAGCACCGTATTTATCCAAAAAGTAATTATCTAATGCGTCTGCTCTAACTGCCAATTCAGTCAAATTTTTCTTAATTTGATCTGCTTGCGATGAAAAAATATCAGATAGATGCACGCGATAGGATATATAAATATGGTTTTCGGTGACACCAAGCATATAGTTATCTAATGGTCGGCTTAGTAGTTCAGTATATAACTGCTCCAACTTTTCAGATGGTAATTTATTGAGTGGAGACGACGCGATTAAGTATTCATTTTGATAAACAAAAATCCTAATCAAAGCGCTTCCTTGATGAAATTCCCAAAAATCTCTACCTGCGCGCGCCAAGATTGGATTCATATCCAAGCCTCTGAGCGCATCTTCTACAAATGTGGCGAAATGCGAAAGCTCAAATTCTTCGAATGTCGATTTATCAATGGTATTACCACAGTTTGGGCAAAACTCTGTTTCTTCTGCAATGAGAGTTTTACAAGAATTACATTTAACATGATAAACCTCATCCTTGACATTATATTCATCCAACTCCTCGGATAAATCACTGTGTAATATCCCAAAACCAACATTGTCCGCTTCAGAAAATTTTAGCGTCGTAATCCCTAGAAGCTCACCATTAGTATTAAGCATGGGTCCGCCACTGTTACCCGGATTTACAGCTGCATCGGTTTGCAAATAGTACCTTTGCCCCATCATCTGTTTAGCGGATGAAACAATGCCTTCCGTTACCGTGTACGGCAATCCAAAGGGATAACCGTGAATATATATTTTATCTGTATTTTTAATTTCGACTGCGGGGTTAAGTTTAATCGCTGGCCCACTGCTTTCCGGAACTTTGGCTTTTAAAAATGCGATATCAGACTCAGGGTTTACGCAAACTACCTTCGCAAGGTAACGTTGCTTATTGTGATCCTCAAGTGCTACTTCATTGCTACCAGCGACAACATGATAATTTGAGATAAACATTCCCTTATCGCGAATGTAAAATCCTGTGCCCGTGCCTAGTGCGGTTATTACTTTATAAATATTTTTTTCCATATTATTTTACCTAGCTAAGAAGGCTTGCAAAAAAGCCCTTTTTCTTTTTTTTCTCTGCAGCAATTGACCCGTCCAAGAACTTGGCATAGACGTCTAACAAGATCGGTGTTGCCTCTGCTGTATCCATACCACTCACTTTTTTCAGTATGCTTGTGATTGCGTCTTTATGACCAAGATCTAAATTGTATTGACAAAGAAGCCGCAATAGCAACAAGTACATGGTGTAGCAGGCTGAAAAGTGCTGCCCATCATTCAGTTCTTGCGCTACCCTTTCCCTGCTTTCCTCAAATTCCTGCTGAAGAGTACTGATTGAACTTCTGGCCTTAAGCGACATTAAAATATCGACTTCGTAAATATTCTTTAAGAAATCTTCTTTACTAGTATCTTCAAACAATGTCTTGAGGTATTTCTTGCCTTTATCTAAACGGTAATTACCCTCAATTTCATTATCATAAAGATGCGCTAAGTTTTCCTCTAATTCAGTTCTTAATGTACCATGCACATAAGGCAAACTAGAGATATTTAACATACTAAGCGCCGTTATATCCCAAATTGATCCTAACCAACGCTTTTGCTCAAAATAATCAAGATAGGATTTATACTGCTCAGCAATTTCCTGGAAATGATCCCAAACTTTTTCCTGATTTTCAGGGGACAAAGGTTTAATTTGAGGATTTTGATAAAAAGCAGCATTGTATTTTTCAATAAACTCATCGTCATAGTCATCGCAAAATGTGCATATTTCACGAATTACATCATAAATCTTATTCGGCTGACATAGTTCAAAATCTACGCTGCATTCAAACCACAAAACATCGTCTTTTAAGAAAATCTGTGCGAGCGTGAGTGGCGTAAAGTTAATTTCAGCAACTCGTCGCATGAGTGCGATTTTATTAGTATCCTGATTAATGCGCAAAAAGGGTGCGATAACCTGAAAGGTCGAATCACTAATGTTTATTTCTACTTTTGATGAACCGTGGGCGTGTGATATTTTTATATCGCCATTGGTATCTTTGTCTTTTAGCAAGTCTTGATTGATGAAATTTAAAACATGTAGTAACGATGATCGATATTGCTTATCTTCAAAGCCCTGATAAGCGCCTTCCCATAAGGCTTCGGTGACTACAGGCTCATGTCCCGCCGCGAGCGGCTCTCGGTATTTCGGTACGGTAGAATAATCCATGATGTGTTTAGTTTTTTTGTAGTTAGTTTATTAAGGTGCACTTTATATTTGTGCTCAAGTGACAAGTTTACATTTTGTTGTAGTTATTTTGCAATAGCAAATTGCATCTAGAATTCAGAAATGCGCCGCGAATACGCCTATAAAAGTAACAAAGATAAGTACATTGAAATAAGATCTACGCGGAAATTTCGATTCTTATAGTATTTATACTCATTAATTCAACAATATAGAATTAAGACAATCTTAATTAGAGTATTCTAATTTACCATTAGCTAATTCTAATACATTTTTAAATCTTGAAGTTAACTGTTGATTTTAACTTTACACAATATTCGAAATGCTTTTTTTGTTGCCAGTTCTTAGTTTAATGCCACAATCCTTATACTTTAAACTTGTCGGCTAATTTCTTGGTTTCCTTATAACGGAAACATTTAATTATATGATCATTGACCATACCCACCGCTTGCATATGCGCGTACACAATGGTCGGACCAACAAATCGGAATCCACGCTTTTTTAAATCCTTGCTCCAAGCTTTAGAAATATCGGTTTCTCCTGGAATTTCTTTTAAGCTTTTCCACTTATTTTGCACTGGTTTGTTGCCTACGATTTGCCATTGGTATTTAGCGAAGCTGCCGAATTCTTCTTGAATCTTAATGAAGGCCTGAGCATTGCTAATCGTTGAATTAATTTTAAGTTGATTACGTATTATTCCAGTATTTTTAAGTAAAGAGTTTATTTTACGTTTACCATAAGCCGCTACTTTTTCGACATCAAAATTATCAAATGCATCAAGATATCCCTCTCGGCGTTTCAATATTGTGATCCAGCTTAGTCCGGCCTGAGCACCCTCTAAGGTCAAAAATTCAAATAATGTTCTATCATCCTTTACTGGCACAGCCCAAACAGTATCGTGATAATTGATATAGATTTCTTCTTTGCCACACCACTCGCAGCGCTTTTTTGTACTTACTTTTTTTATCAATGCCAGGTCCTTTTAGTCAAAATTAGCTCTTTCGAATTAGAGTGCCCACGCCTTCATCAGTAAATAATTCCAACAATACGGCATGCTCCACTCTGCCATCAATAATATGTGAGCTTTGAACACCATTATTCACCGCCTCCAATGCACAATTTATTTTTGGCAACATACCGCCGTAAATCGTTCCGTCTGCAATCAGTTCTTTAACTTCTTGTGCACCTAAACCAGTTAATAATTTATCCTTTTTATCGAGCAAGCCTGCCGTGTTTGTTAATAATATGAGTTTTTCAGCTCGCAGTACTTCGGCAATCTTACCTGCGACCAAATCTGCATTAATATTATAAGAGGCGCCATCTTTACCGACACCAATTGGCGCGATGACTGGAATAAAATTATCCTTAACCAACATATCCACGACAGCTGGATTAATTGTCTCTACCTCACCAACATGGCCTAGGTCAATAATCTCTGATGTTTCAAGTTCAGCTGACGATCGTTCGATTTGCATTTTTCGAGCGTTAATTAAGTGTCCGTCTTTTCCCGTCAGCCCAACTGCATTACCACCATGGGTATGAATTAAATTCACTATATCCTTATTAACCAAACCACCCAATACCATTTCAACCACATCCATGGTCTCACTATCGGTCACCCGCATGCCATCAACAAATTCAGACTGTTTGCCAATTCGTTTTAACAATTCACCAATTTGCGGGCCGCCGCCATGAATAATGACGGGATTAATGCCAACCGTTTTCATCAATACCACATCGCGCGCGAAACCACTTTTAAGGGCTTCATCGACCATGGCATTGCCACCGTATTTAATAACAATGGTTTTACCCGAAAACCTTCTTATATAGGGTAATGCCTCAGCTAACACCTTTGCGACGTTCATGGCTGTTTTTGGATCAAGACTCATTGACTAATTATTCCCATTTTCACAGAAGATAGTGATTTTAAAACTGTTATACTTGATTTATTGATAATTGCAAGTTAGATAAAATATCGATCAACTCCGCAAGGCCATAAAGTAAATTACGGTCTGCCAGCCGATGGTATCAATTTGTCGACATGCCCACGTCACGAATATGGCTGAGAGATTATCCGTAGAGACAAGGCATGCCTTGTCTAAAAGCGATCTCTTTCAATTGCCTATTTAGATAGGTTATTACGCGGCTTAGTGTTATTTAATTTACTCAAGAATGCATGGCATGGCGGAGACAAGGCGTGCCTTGTCTCTACGAAAGTGAATCAAATTACGATCTATTTGAATTGAAATTAGGGTCACGTGAAATTAGATAAACTCAGATAATCTTAATGACATTGCCCACAACTCTTATTGTGGGACAGCAGTGAGGCATGCCTTGTCTCTACGCTGGCCACAGAAAAAGTTTTTAAAATGGCATCTTAAGATCAGGCTTGACTGCCAACATTTGTTGCTTAAATAACGCTTGAATGCGCAACAAAGCATCTTTGCTATCGGCTTCAAAACGCAAGACTAAGGTCGGCGTGGTATTGGATGAACGAACCAAACCCCAGCCATCTGCAAATTCAACTCGAATACCATCAATATCTATAATTTTAGCATCACCAAAATCAGACTGACTTTTAAGCTTATCCATAAACGGCATGGGTTCGCCTTCTTGTAAATGAATATTAAGTTCGGGTGTATTCACAGCATCAGGCAATGCCGAAAAAACCTGGTGTGAACTTATCATTTGTTTGGCTAGAACTTCAAGTAATCTTGCGCCAGCGTAAAGCGCATCATCAAATCCATACCAGCGCTCCTTAATAAAAATATGGCCACTCATCTCGCCCGCGAGCAAGGCGCCAGTTTCTTGGATTTTTGCCTTAATAAAAGAATGTCCCGTTTTCCACATTAGCGGTTTACCACCATGTTCCTCAATGATACTTGCCAGGTTGCGTGTGCACTTAACATCATAGATAATTTGAGCGCCGGGATTCCTTGATAAAACATCTTGAGCGAGAATCATTAATACTCTATCTGGCCAAATAATTTTACCGGTATTATCAATCACGCCTAAGCGATCGCCATCGCCATCAAAAGCAAAACCAATATCGGCTTGGTTTGCTTTTACTGCTTTACAAACATCAATAATATTTTCTGGTTTGCTTGGATCAGGATGATGATTAGGGAAAGTACCGTCGACTTCACAAAATAGCTCTATCACTTCACAACCTAAATCAGTAAATAATTGAGGTGCCATATTGCCTGCCACACCATTGCCGCAATCAATCACTACTTTCATGGGTCGTTTAAGTTTTACGTCAGACGTAATTCTATGCAAATAATCTGCAGCCACATCAACTTGCTGCTCACCACCCTTACCATCAACATAATCACTTTCTTCAATACGTTTCCTGAGGCCTTGAATTAAGTCGCCATAGTAGGTTTGACCCTCAATCATTAATTTTAGACCATTATAATTTGGTGGATTATGACTGCCTGTTATCATCACACCCGTACCGTTACTTAACTTATGTGCCGCATAATATAATGTCGGTGTCGGCACCATGCCTATATCGGTGACTTGGCATCCTGATTCTTGCAAACCCTGACTTAGCGAATCGCGCAATTCCGGCCCAGATAAACGTCCATCGCGCGCAATTACAATCTTGTTTTGACCCCGACCAATTGCTTCCGAACCAATCGCTCTGCCAATTTCATAAACTAAACTGGGTGTTAAGGTTTCTTCAACTATGCCGCGCATGTCATACGCTTTAAACACGCTTGCTGGTATACTGACTTCGTTCAATTCGCTTTCCTCTACTTGTAGTTCATCTGCTTGTATTTCATCTAATGACAAATTAAATCCATCGAGGATTTCTTCGCCCTGTCTTTCGTCTTCATTTGCAGTACTGATTGCCGCCTCATCTGACTGCTCGCTTGGTTCCGGTTTGAATTCCGCTATTGGTTCTTCACCTTTAATCGCTGGTTCCGGCTCTAGGCTAGTATCTTGAATTTGAAAATTAGAGTCAAAATTCGAGCGAGTCGATTGTTTGTTAGTGGCTGCACCATATACCGAATTGCTACCTCGAATCAAGTCCTGGGCCATAAGTAACATTTGTGAAACTGTTCCCTGAAAATCTTTTAGATGAGTCGCATATTGTTCGGCCAAATTACGGTCTTTTATGTCTTT
>QIKQ01000012.1 GCA_003233075.1 Gammaproteobacteria bacterium | reverse complement strand
ATTAGCAACATTTTCTATTAATTCTGGTAATGAAATTAAGTTAATAATGAGGTTTCAATTAATTTACTACCTTAACGGGACAGCAGTGATTTTATACTTCGAATTTTAAACGTAAAAATAATTTGTGAAATAAATTTGATGGTAAGGCATCTGGCATTAAGATGGTTGAATATTTTTGCCGATGTTCAGTCAAGAATTTTAAAACTATGATTTTTGGGAAAACAAAACTAGACGGTAATAAATTAGCTTCAACAGACTTTTTTTCGTCTATGATCAAAGTCCAGCTGCCGTCTTCATGCCAAACTAATACCTTGATTGATTTTTTACTTTGGGCGGAAATATAAATTTGCCAACTACCCACTAATAATCCAATGATACTGCCAGCTAAGGCAAACTGCAGCCAACTATTTAAGGGCAAACTCAATAAAGCGCCCATTGCAGCACCATGCAGTGCCAATAAAATTAACGCTAATTGCGGCGATCTTCTCGGCTCAATGTGTAGTGACTGCTCTGATTTGTTTGATGACACGATTCACTTCCTCGTCCGTACTTATAGTACCGCCTAATAGTAAATCAAATAATATACTATCTGGGAACTCTAATAAACGAATAAATACTCTTTTATCATTCTTTGGCAGTGAATCGAAGTCTTTTTTATAGAAACCCTGCAGCAATACATCTAATTCTAGCATGCCACGACGACAGCGCCAAAAAATACTCTGATCGAACTCTGGCTCTATTTGTTTACTATATATCATTAACTTATTCCTATTAATTATGTGGTGATAAGCGGATTTGCTTGAATTCTACAAAGATTGTTTTAACATTTTTTGCCTAATTTTACCTATCGCACTTGTCGGATTTAATCCCTTGGGGCAAACTTCCACACAATTCATAATAGTATGGCAGCGAAACATACGGTATGGACCATCGAGCGACGCCAACCGTTCCTCAGTTGCTTGATCGCGTGTGTCGGCTATAAACCTCCATGCTTGCAATAATGCTGCCGGTCCGAGAAATTTATCAGGATTCCACCAAAAAGAAGGGCAAGCCGTAGAGCAACAGGCGCATAAAATACATTCGTATAAGCCATCTAGCTCGTCTCGATCTTCAGGTGACTGTAATATTTCCACTTCTGGTTTTGGATCGTTGTAAACAAGGTAAGGTTTAACCGTTCGGTACTGCTGATAAAATCCACTTAAATCAACGATTAAATCTCGAATTACAGGTCGCCCAGGTAAAGGCCTAATAACAATCGGTTGCTTTAAGTCTGCAACAGAGGTAATACAGGCTAAGCCATTTCGTCCATTTATATTCATCGCGTCAGAACCGCAAACACCTTCTCCACACGAGCGCCTAAAACTTAGCGATTCATCACTGTTTTTACATTGCAACAAGGCTTCAAGTAACATCATACCTGGAGCTGTTTCGCCTAGATCAAATTCTTGCATCTTTGGCTTTTGGTCTTGACTTGGGTTATATCGATATATTTTTAACTTCATTATACTCTCTTAAATTAATACACTCGAGGTTTTGGCGGAAAGGTATCAACCGTTAACGGTTTCGTTCTTACTGGCTTATATTCTAACTGTCCATCAAGATAATAAAGGCTGTGCTTCAACCAGTGCACATCATCTCGTTCTGTGAAGTCAACACGAGAATGAGCACCTCGACTTTCTTCACGTGCGTGAGCTGACACTACCGTGGCTTTCGCTATATCCATTAAATTTTCCAACTCTAATGCTTCTACTCTTGCGGTATTAAATATTTTGCTATGATCTGTTAATCTTGCATCTGTAAGCCTATCGGATAAAACATTTACTTTGTCTATGCCGTCTTTCAAAACTTGTTTATCTCGAAAAACACTACAATGATCTTCCATCACCTTTTTTAATTCATTCTTAATTTCATCAACCGATTCCCCAGGACTTTTATCATCCCAGCGAGTAAGTCGCTGCATAGCCTTATCCACGCTTTCTTGGCTTAAAGGTCGATGGTATCGATTTTCCTTTAAATATCCAATGATATGGTTAGCCGCGGCACGTCCAAAAACTAAAATATCTAAAAGCGAATTACCACCTAATCTGTTTGCACCGTGAACTGAAACACAGGCACATTCTCCTGCAGCATATAGGCCAGGGATTGGTACTTCTGGACTTTCCTTTTCAGGAACAACAATTTGCCCATAACGATTAGTTGGAATACCACCCATTGTGTAGTGAGCGGTAGGATAAACTGGGATTGGGTCATAAATTGGGTCAATTTTAACAAAAGTAATTGAGCTCTGGCGAATTCCCGGAAGCCGTTTTTTAATGACATCCGCACCTAAATGATCGATTTTGAGCAGTACATGGTCCTTATCTGGCCCACATCCCCGACCTTCTCGAACTTCAATTGCTATCGCTCGACTGACTATATCTCGACTCGCCAAATCCTTGGCGTTCGGAGCATATCTTTCCATAAAGCGTTCATTATCTGAATTAACTAAGAATCCTCCTTCACCCCGTACACCTTCAGTAATTAGCATTCCGCGACCAGCAATACCTGTTGGATGAAATTGGAAAAACTCCATATCTTGCAATGGAATTCCGGCACGTAAGGTCATTGCCATACCATCACCGGTATTAATTAATGCGTTCGTGGTAGTGCGGTATAGTTGTCCCGCGCCTCCCGTCGCAATGAGTGTTGATTTAGCTTCAATTAAAAGAGGCTCTCCTGTTTCAATTTCCATCACTAAAGCGCCAAGAATAAAGCCCTTGTCATCAGAAATTAAATCGATTGCAAAATACTCGTCAAAAAAATGAGTTTTTGCTCGAATATTTTGCTGGTATAAGCTGTGCAAAATGGCATGGCCGGTTCGATCGGCTGCCGCACATGTTCGAGTCGCTTGCGCACCACCAAAATTTTGACTTTGTCCACCAAAAGCACGCTGATATATTTTACCGGTATCTAATCTAGAAAAAGGCACGCCAAAATGTTCTAACTCATAAACCACACGAGATGCAGCGCGACACATGTATTCAATAGAGTCCTGATCGCCAAGATAATCACTGCCTTTTACAGTATCAAACATATGCCAATGCCAGTTATCTTCAGTGACATTTGCCAGAGCTGCATTAACACCACCTTGCGCGGCAACAGTATGTGAACGAGTGGGAAATACTTTTGAAACAACAGCTACACTGGCATCTGCTTGCGCTAATTGCAGGGCAGCTCTAAGTCCTCCCCCACCTGCACCAATAATTAAAGTATCAAACTGTCTTTTTGGAATTGTCATATAATTGCAACTACCATTATTCGAATTACCCAAACGCCACAAGAAAATAAACTGATTGCTAATAACATTAAAGCAATGGCACGAATTGTAAGTGAAGGAATATAGTCCATAAACACATCTCGAATTCCAACCCACGCGTGCCCTAAGATCATCGCTAAAAATAAAAGCATAGCGATGCTCATGACTGGATTAGAAATCCATAATTTAAATTCTTCATGTGAACTAGGAGGAATAAAAATAAAAACATAAATGACATAGCTAAAAAACAGTGCGAGATAGACTGCGCTAACACGCTGAAGTATCCAAGCGTTCATACCTTGAAAGCGCCTAGTCATAACAAACTTCCTAGGTAAATTAAAGTCACCAAAACGGCGCAAAAATTAACGACGTAGGCACTTATTCGAGCTACCGATTTTTCAACGCCATATTCAAAATCTAGTAATAAAAACCTAATCCCTGCAAATAAATGATGCGTCAACGCCCAAACCAAACCAACACTTACAAATAAAACAAACGGGTGACTAATTAGCTCTTTTGCATACGTATACCCTGCCTCACTTTCCAAAGCTAGATCCAAAAGGTAAATTAGGAAAGGCAAGGCGACTACCAAAATAACACCCATAACACGATGTATAATTGATAAGATCGCTGTAACGGGAAAGCGAATTTGTAAGAGATTCAAAAAGACTGGCCGAGAATCTTGTTTAGCCATAGTTTATTGGACCCTTTTTCAGTTGGACCTTTATTCAACAGTTACAAACACTTACTATATAAACCCAATCTCTACACAATATAGACTAAACCGTCTAAATTGCCTAGCTTGTACTAATTTCAAGCTATCGTATTAAGGGTTTTGCCTATTTAGTCAGCATATTAAAGCTGAGATAACGCTGTTGTGTTTTATAAACTAAAATTATTACTGTCAATGCTAATTATCTTAAAGTTTAATCCTTAGAAATGTTAATATACATTGCACACTCGCAGTTGTTAAAGTAATGGCTAAACTAGTTAAAATTCACAAAATATTAAGTTTGTTTTATTGAAATTTTTACTCATCTATAATTACGAATAGATAAAAACTATTGAGCATAATAATCATGAAACCTGAATGGAAATCCTTTTTACAAAACAAAGGCGCCGAATTCGAAGAGCATATTGTCAGTAGTTTTGGCAATCCACCACGCGAAACAAAAATCGTTTTTAATGGTGATATCTTGGCTGTCTTGTCGCACTATGGCTTAATATCGATCTATGGCGAAGATGCCGAAACATTTCTTCAAGGTCAGCTTACTAATGATGTGCGAGACGTAAATGAACAAACAAGTCAACTGAGTGCGTTTTGTAATTCAAAAGGTCGGGTTCTAAGCAATTTTCGATTATTTAAACGCAACAATAACTATTATCTAAGAATGCCGCTCGACATGGTAGAAGATACTCTACGAAGACTAAAAATGTATGTCTTGCGCGCTAAAGTAACGCTTGAAAATGCGACCAATAATTTTGCTAGTATGGGATATTCTGGACCAAATGCCGAAAAAGAGTTGCAAGATGCAAATATAAAAAACCCCGAAGCAGTGAATCAGATTTGTCAAACAGACGAATTATGTCTTATTAGAGTACCAGGGCCACATGCGCGCTACGAAATATTTGGTGAACTTGATGCGATGCAAAAACTTTGGACAAACTTAGATGTCAGAGCAGCACCAGTTGGCACTAGTCCTTGGCAGTTACTTGATATTCATTCCGGATTAGCAACAGTCAGACCCGAAACAGCAGAACGTTTTGTACCTCAAATGCTCAATTTACAATTAGTTAATTCAGTCAGCTTTAAAAAAGGCTGTTTTACAGGACAAGAAATAATCGCTCGAATGCAATATTTGGGTAAATTAAAGAAACGTATGTATCGAGCACATTTAGGTAAAGACATAAAACCCTGTCCAGGTGAAAAATTATTTTCTATGAGTGGAAATAAAGATCAAGCTTGCGGTGAAATAGTTAACAGCCAGCCGGCAACCGATGGCGGTTATGACTTACTCGCCGTGGTTGATAAAAAATCTTTTAATGCAAATGATGTACATATAGCTAATTTAGAAGGACCGCAACTACAATTTGAAACATTGCCTTATGAATTTGAACCCGAAAATTCAGCAGTAGAATCTTAAATTAACTTAATTTTTGCATTTAATAGCAAATATAATTAATTAAATTATTCTCCCTTCTTTTTGCATTTTTTTAGCTTTGACGCGTAAATTTAACATTTAGGCTTTGGCCTACCCCCAGTATTCCCGCTTTGATATACAGCTAAACCCTTTCAATAAACATATTCAGGGTAAACTTCTATAAGCTTTTATTTGTTTTTATGCTCACAGCCAAATATTTCGGGTAATTAAACGTTTCAAACTAGATTCAGCTTACCTTGCAGCTTGCTGCGGGCACAACCCATTGCTGGTTTCCAAAGGGTGAGATGGAATTGTCCTCCCCATATAAATTAGGGTCGCTAGTGCGAATTCACTTCGCGCGGAGCGAAATCTATTAGGAAAAAATACCCCGTCCGCTTGCGGCGGGGTAGTTTATTTAAAGTTTCCTATCATTTCGGCCGACTTATACAATGAAGTAACATTTCAATTAAAACCACATTACAGTAGGCTTTATTTTGTATTCAGAAGAAAAAATTGTTGAAGAATTAATTGACGATTTGGAAAACGATCGTTTAACCTTACCTACTTTGCCAGAAGTTGCGTTAAAAATTAGAGATGAAATCGAAAGTGATAATGTAAATGCAGGTCGTGTCGCTACCATCGTTATTAAAGACACTGCTCTAACCGCAAAATTATTACAAATCGCAAATAGCCCTCTCTATCGATCACGAAATCCAATAGAGAACATTCAATCCGCTATAGCACGCTTAGGGTTTGTACAAATTAGAAATTTAGTTTCGAGTTTAGTAATGAAACAAATGTTTCAAGCCACCAACGACAATCTAGATGCAAGACTTAGAGACAGTTGGAATCACAGCGTTCAAGTTGCTGCTATCTCAAGTGTTCTGGCGGGTCAACAAGACAAATTACCAAAAGACCAAGCGCTGCTAGCGGGATTAGTCCATGACATAGGTAAGCTTCCAATTTTAGTGAGAGCGGAAAGTATTCCTGAATTGTGTGACGACGAAGCTGCACTAGATCGAGTAATTGCGAAATTACATCCGATTATTGGCGGTAAAATATTAAAAAAATGGGATTTCCCTGAAGCAATAGTTGCCTGTGCGCAAGAACATGAAAACCTACTCTATAATCACGAAGGTCCTGCTAACTACGTAGACGTTACGATTGTATCTAATTTACAAACCTATATAGGAACCGAACATGCATTAGCTAGCCATGATTGGTCAAATATTCCCGCTTTCGAAAAACTAGGCATTGCAACTGATATAAATGTAGTTGATATAGAAGAAAACCAAGAACAAATACAAGAAATAGAACACATCCTAATAACTGCTTAAAATTTTAATAGCGCCCTTTATTTTAACGCCTATTCATAATTCTCATACCGATAATAAATAATAGAATTCACTGCTGTCCGCTGTGTTGAAAATATTTCATAAAATCTAGCTAAATAGTGTCAGCCCGAAGTAACCGGTCAAACTAGACCGTTATTGATCTAACACGTTCAAATCGCTACGCAAAGGATTGTCAGCAAACTTATCTTTCCAACTCTCGGTGTTAATTCAATCACCTGGCTTGCCGGATGCTGGCTCACGCGCTGCAAGACATCCACCAAGTAGGTATAAGGATCAATTCCCTGTAATTTGCAGGTCACCATTAAACTTTGGATAATGCCCACTTGTTTGGCGCCCACTTCCGTCCAACAAAATAGCCAGTTTCGCCTGCCCATCGGGATTACTCGCAAGGCCCGTTCTAAATGGTTGGTATCCAACGGCACGTCTGGGTCGGATAAAAAAACCTGCAAACTTAATCGTCGATTCATCACATACTTCAAGGCTGTCGTTAGATCTTCGCTGGGCAATAAATCGTTTCGCTGACATTGTTGCTCACACCAATACCAGAATGATTTAACAATCGGTGTACTGTGCTTGGTCCGATAGGCCAGTTTCTTATTGCTGTTTAGTTTGCGGGTCTTTATTGTTTTTTCATGTTGGTAGAGTGCCCCGATTAAGGCCAATGCCTCCTCAACCGCTTGCGGTTCCGCCTTCAAGGCAGTCTCAAAACAACGCCGTGCATGTGCCCAACATTGCGCGTGAGTTACATCCTTTCGATTTTGCGCATACCGTTCGTAAGCCGCATAACCATCCGATAATAAGGTGCCGCTAAACTCATCGCCCAGGATGTCGCTCACGCAAGAATGACGACGACTGTGGCTATAGGCGAACACGATTTCATCTTGCTCACCCTACACCGGCCAAAAATAGCCTTGATTGAGCTTGCCTTTTTCTTGGCGTCCCGCCTTGATGTGAGTTTCATCCATCGCCAAAATCCGACTCAGCAAAACGTTGGCCAATTGCGCATCGACAATCGGGGCTAACAAGT
>QIKQ01000191.1 GCA_003233075.1 Gammaproteobacteria bacterium | reverse complement strand
GTTTCATGTCTCTTTTGATAATTTATTCATTTTAGTCCTATTTTATTGTAAATCATTAAATTTAATAGAAGTTAACGGGACAGCAGTGATTTGTAATATAGAGTTATTATCAAAATTATAGACCTGGCAAATAGCGATTGGATATTTATACAATTATGAATTTAGTCAAGTATTTTTTTGTATATTGGTGTTTGATTTAATATAAATTAGGGGATATATTGGTAACATTAAAAAATAAACTGTAGCTGATATGATGGTAAGGGAGCAAGTAATTCATCGGGTTTTCACCTGCGTCGCTATGCGAATGGTTGCGTTGTGCTGCCTAGCATTTTTTTTGAATTTATCACAAGCTGTTAATTTCACTTTGGGTTTTGAAAAAGGCGACTTACGTGGCTGGCATGTTGTACGTGGCACTGGCAATGCGTTTCGGTGTCAGCCGACTCGTGGTGATGCGCCACGTGCTCGCAAACGAGAGACAGCTAATCATCATGGTCAATATTGGATTGGTACTTTTGAATGTAATAATAAAAAAAATAGCGTAAGACACAGGAGCCAAAGTCGCTCAGGTATTCAAGGTGATCGACCAAAAGGAATATTAAGGTCTGCAAATTTTAGGGTACCAAGAGCCTTTCTTCATTTTCGTGTCGGTGGTGGAAATACTCGGGCGACCGAAGTTCAATTGTATATACATAATGGCACAGGTGAATTTAAAGAAAGAATTAGGTTTTACGAGAGTGGCCGAAATTCGGAAACCATGCATGAAGTAAAGTGGGACTTAAGGCCCTACGCAGGCGAAACTGCCCATATCCAAATTGTTGATATGTCTTCAAAAGGTTGGGGGCACATTAATGTAGATTATTTTCGATTCAACTATCCAGATCGATCTGTTCGCGGAGTGAGAGTTCCTAATCTTATTAATAAAAGCCAACAAAGAGCATCAGGTTTGCTTCGAAGTTTAAGATTAAGGCTAGGTGAAATTAAGTATATTGCTGTGAATCGAACTCCTAATACTATTGTTCGTCAGAATCCGAAGCCCGGTGCTAGGGTCCCCGTAGGTAGTGCCGTTGCCTTATATATAGCTAAAAATAGTTTTATCAGGGTGCCAAATGTCACAGGGCAGCTTTATGCAAATGCTAAGGATCGACTTTACCAATCCAGATTAAAGGTGGATGTGATTAGAAAGGTCGAATCAGGCGAAAGAGTGGGTACGGTCTTAACGCAGAGTCCGCGTGCTGGCAGTAAGGTCCGGTTGGGCACAACTATTTCCTTAGAATTAGCTAAAAAGTCGTTAATATTGGTGCCAAATGTAATAGGACAGCATTATCGAAATGCAAGTGAACTTCTCAGTCGATCTAGTTTATTTGCGGGTGATATTAGCTATGTTGATTCTGATCAACGTCAAGGTGCTGTACTGGCACAAAGGCCTAATGCAGGGAGTCGAGTTAAATCAGGTACAGCGATTTCACTTGAAGTTGCTAAAAGCAAAAAACTAAAAGCACCGAATTTAAGCGGCTTAACGCTCGATCGGGCTAAGGATAAACTGTATGCAAAGCGGCTTATTTTAGGCAAAGTTTCTCGTCAAGAGTCGGAAGAAAAGGTGGGTCTAATAATAGATCAGACTCCGCAAGCTGGTGTGGCCATTAAGGCTAATAGCAGTATCAATGTGTCAATTTCAGTGGCTAATTCGATCATTGTACCGAGTGTCCATAGTCTGACTAAATCACAAGCGCGAATTAAACTAGTAAGCGCCGGCTTAAAATTTGGGTTTGTAACTTATCGAGAATCGACTTCACATAAAGCAGGAGAAGTACTAGAGCAATCACCGGTGGCGGGCACTAAAGTCGATCGAAATTCTCAGGTAACACTAGTATTATCAAAAACTAAATTAGTCGTAGTGCCAAGCATTCATGGTTTATCTTTTACAGAGGCCGCAGAAAAACTTAAAAAAAGCGGACTGCTCATAGGTCATGTTAAGCAAGCGAATACTGAAAATAGAAAAGGTTTAATTTCAAAGCAAAATCCTAGGGCTGGACATAAAGTGAGATACGGCTCATTGGTAAATCTAGTTATTATATCCAAGAAAAAATCTTATATAATCCCGTGGAAACAAATTGGTTTAGGTGTTGTCGGTTTTGCTGGAGTAATTCTAATATTGCGTTTACTTACTAAGCTTGTATCGCCAAAATCAGATGTTATGGGGGCGGGTGGTGCCTTGCATATAAAGCCGATTATCGATAAAGGTAAACAGTCAATCGAGTTGAATGGTAATCTAGTTAAAGGTGAAGACGATGATCAATAGTAATATCGTCACAATCAGTGACTTATTTTCTGGCGAAAAGACGAACAATAAAAACTTGAAAGCACTTGAATCGAGTGCTGCTATCAAGGTTTTAAAAAAGAGAATTAAAAAAAGTGGCAAGAAAATTGGCTGGTCTAAAGTATACAAAGAGATATTAGGGAAAATTAGGGATTTATTAGACATTCCCCTGGATGAAATTCTCAGAAGTACCTGGGGATCTGCGCGGGAAATTCGTGAAGCCTTAGAAAAAAGTAAATTACAGGCTTCAAAAACTTTTATTGTGAGTTTGACTGAGCACACCATTAGGTCTGCACACAGACCCAGCATACAAGTACTTTTTGGTCAGAAGAAAATTACAGAAATTGAGTTTGATATGAATTTAAGTTTTGAAATTGAAGGTGTAGTATTGAAAATTATTGCTGGTAGCATTCGCGGAATTAAATCAGGTTCATTTAAAGTATCTGGATCGCTAGAATTTAATTCTATTTCCTTATTAACTCTGGCAAGCAAATCGATACCAATTCCGGGTAGCCTAGGTCGGATTTAAAATTTGTAGTTCGTGTTTTTAATTTAATTCGTATCAATTAGTATTGAAGAAGTAGAATAAGGGATCTAATACGGCTTATCACTAAAAACAAATATAAAAAATTAGTAATTTATTTTATGTGAGAAGACAAGGAGTCGCCGTAAAATAGAACACGTAAATTATTTTTTGGAGTGAAATTTTTAATATTTATTACTAAATTTCCGTCTTCAAATTTTGGTTTTTCTTTAAGTGAGGTTGAAATAAATTGAACGGGTTTTTTAACTATTAGTTTGAAATCTTTTATCGGCCCATGCCAAGTATTTTCTGTTTTGAGTATATAAGCGACCGTAAAATGACTTAGTTCTTTTTGAGTTCTATTTTTACTTGGTTTAAAATTAACGTATTTGGTAAGTGACGGTGAGGACTTATAAAATTGATATAAACATTTAGGTTTTTAGACGCATGCACGTATGAAGTTGGCACGTGCCCTATAGAACCACTTAATGAGGGAGTGTAAGCGTGGCTAATTCGAGTAATCGAATTGGCTGGGAAAGTCTGCTTCCAATAGTATTTAATTCTCGTATCAAAGTAGATTTCGTCTGGATCTTCTTGTGAGTACATAGCAAGCATCATATCAACTAGCTTTTTGTAGTGGTTTGAATTGACTTTATGGCAATCGCTTGGGATGTGACTGTTTTTCAATAAATCCGTTATCTCATCACCAGGTTTGAGTTTACCATATAGGTGTGGTTTATTGTCCCTGTGTGCTTTTCCTTTCAAATATTTTCGTTTTGTTAAACCGCGACCTTTAGCAGCTGCATTAAGAAGCGCTTTTACCTCAGTTTTTACTACTAGCAATTTTCCTTACGTAGGTAATAAAATCTTCTAAGTAACTGGCCGGGCTTCCTAGTATCGAACAGTGAATTAATGGGATTGGAAATGAAATTATACTACTAATAGCTTGCGAACTATTATTCTTAAAATAATATTTAACTTTAATGGATTTCTGGCTAATTATTAAAATTTCTTTTTCGATTGATATATGTTTTGATTTTTTAAAGTAAAGTCCTCCCGCATCAATTCCGCTAAAGCCATCATTGGCGTATAAGAATTGAATATTGAAAAATAGAATTATAATCAAACTAAAATATTGGTAGGGGGAAACAGCATCATTATTATAGTGAAGGTATGGCATATAATATCTAAAGAGTCATTTAAACCTAAGGAGCCTCTGATTAATTCAGGGGTTTTCGCGATACAGGAAAGTGTCGCCAAAATAGATCGCGCTAGGCGAATGATTTTGTGAGGCAAGAAAAAACCGCACTTATTAGTGTCGTGCTCTGACAATTAAGGGACGAATTGTTCCGAGCTTGCCTAAAGATATACTAATCGTTTCCCTAGCGAAAGGGAAGCGCAGTGTATTAACTAGTGTTAAGTGTTAGTCAGTGAGTTTAATCATAATTTAGAGAGTTAGCCTTGCCGTAAAATATTTTATAAATAAATATGGTGTAGATAAAAATCATAGGTACTGCGACGACAATTCCATAAAATGCGAATTTTAGTGAATTCGTGGCGGCGGAAGTTTCCCATATATTGAGTTTTCCAATCACTATATCGGGGTAAATGCTGTAGGCTAAACCAATCGATGACATAATGCATATTATAATCATGCCGGCAAAAATGAGCCAACCATATCCAGCATCGAGAATTCGATTTTGTCTCAAAAGCCAGTACATGGCGAGGTAAGTTATGATAGTAGTTAATGGAATCGTAAATAGCCCTATGGCTGCCGGGAAGGTAAACCATTTGTCTGCTATTGTGGGACTGACAATTGGCGTCGCGATTGAAACTAGAAAAAGTCCTAGGCCCTTAGGCAATATAGCTTTGCGTGCCCACAATATCGTTTTTCGGTATAAAGATCCTTCGGTTTTAACAAACAACCAACCGCAGCCAAGCATGATATAAATAGCAGGTAAGGTAAGTGCAATGCCAAAGGAAAAAATGAGACTTAGGGGGTTGCTGTTTAGTCCCATAACGAAGGAACCTAACATCCAATATATAACACATATAAGTAAACAATAAAATACTAATATTAGTTAAAAAATAGCCAGTACCGACTTGGCTCTCAAGATTTGCAGCTTTGATGAGACTGTAGCTTAGGATTTTGTACTGAGCGATTGAAAAAGAAATTAGGTGCACGTGATTTGCGACAGATTAAACTTACTAGTCTAAATCCAAATTATTTTTAGTAATCAAATGTTTCTTTAAATAATTGGTCTATATTATAGAACGTAGCCTTTTGTCTAAGAGACTAAAAATTTCTAAATATAAATAATGGAAAAAACTATGAGTTATAAGGTAATTCTTTTTACGGCATTGATCGTTCTGTATTCGGCATCATCGTACTCTCAATCGTTTCGTATTTCTCCTCAATTGCTCAATAAATTAGTAGACAGTAAAAAAGTAGTTGTTCTTGATGTTAGAACTAAGCCTAAATACGACTTAGGTCACATAAAAAATGCGATAAGTTTTCCTGTGGAACTAACTTATGAAAATAAGAAAATAAATGGCAAAGTTCAGCAACCAAGACAAATGCAAAAATACTTACGAGAGAGAGGCGTGGACATTAATTCTACGATAATTGTTTATGATGGAGGAGTATTAATAGATGCAGCAAGAGTTTTTGGACTTTAGAAGTTTATGGGTTTAAGAAGGTTAAAATATTAGACCGAGGTTTTAATTATTGGCAGAACAGTAAATTATCTGTCTCTAGAGAGCAGCCGAAAGTCAGGCCAAGTGAATACGTGGCTAACATTAATCATCAACGACTAGCAAGTAAATTTACTACTCAACTTGCAACGCACAATAAAAAAGTGTGGTTAATCGATGCGCGACCTAGGTCGTCTTATATAGGTAAGAATTCAGTAGCAAAACGTTTTGGGCATATACCTAGTGCTAAAAATATACCGTTTTTTAAGAATTTCACAAAGAGTTCTAATTATTCATCGCTAAAAAGGATTGATGAGCTTAAAAAAATCTATGCACATATTCCTAAAAATAGAAAAATTATTATATATTGTAAAATTGGCCGTGTGTCGTCTGCCAATTATTTCGCTTTAAGAGAGCTAGGTTATAATGTTTCAAATTACGATGCCTCCTGGAGAGAGTGGGGTAATGACGAGAGTTTACCGATTGAAAAGTAATACTCTGAGCCAGCTTGAGTAATTTTCTATCTAACTTGATAGTAATTTTGGGAATTATTTGAATTATAACTCATCTTTGATGATTACTTATAGACAGTTAATAATTTAAGTGCATAATAACAATATAAAATAACTATTTATTCATTTATCTATCTAGGATATTCATATGAAATACATATATCTATTTTTGAAGTTTTTTATATTATTCGCAATTCTTAGCGGATGTTCTAATCCGGAAGATAGTAATGAGCTAAAAATTAATACTAAAGTCAGTGCCAGTGACCGTTTGGGCACCTTAAAGGGTAGCGATTATAAAAATAATTATTTTAAATTCAGCATTACAAAACCAGATGCCTGGATCGCGCAAGATGATAAGGCTCGCGCAAAAATCATGAAACTTGGCGCAGAATTAATTGCTGGCGATGATGATAAAATGAAAGCTGCACTTGCTGCATCAAAAATAAGAAATTTAAGCTTATTTTCCTTTTCAAAATACCCACTTGGAACTCCAGGTAAAGTAAATCCGAATGTAATGGGTATTGCAGAAAACATCTCAATGGTCCCTAGTATCAAGACATCAAACGATTACCTTATGAACGTTAAAAAAATCTTAACTATTTCTAGATTGAAATACAGTGTCGACAACAAAACCGAGACGAAAATGGTAAGCGGTGTTAAATTTGTGAAAATGAATGTGTCTACGACAATTAACGGAATAAAGGTATTGCAAGAATACTTAGTAACACTAAAACATGGTTATGCATTTTCAATAATTTTGACTTACACCGATTCTGGATCGAAAAAGATAACAGAAAATATTTTAGGTACTGTTAAATTTAACCAGTGATATTTAGTATTATCTTTAATGGAATAGAGTAGAAGTGAATAAATAGAGATTGAAAGTACAGGCTTGCGTACTTACAATATATTCCACTTCACTGCTGTCCTGTTAACTTTTTTATCTCGATGTTTAATAGTCGCATTCACTAAACAAAATAAGTGACCGATAATATCGCTTTCGAAGCT
>QIKQ01000020.1 GCA_003233075.1 Gammaproteobacteria bacterium | reverse complement strand
GTAAGCGCCGGCTTAGCGACCAGCAAAAATCTCGTATCGACAAAAATCAGCAACAGCTTATCGAAGACTATCAAAATAACCTAACTGGCCCTGAAATTCGGCAATCGATAGTTGTTTCCCATCAATCCCGTATTGCCTCAATTCTCGATGAGGATAACAAAACCATACCGGCCATCATGAGACAAAGCATTGGCGATATTGCTTGCGGCGACAAAGTGCTCTGGCAAACAAACCTGGAAGACCAGGCGTCCGTGTTAGCCATCTTACCCAGAGACTCGACACTGGAAAAATCACATAATACTGGCAAAAAAAAATTGGTGGCCGCCAATCTCAACCAGATACTTATTGTTATTGCCTGTGAACCTGAACCCAAGCTTGAATTATTGGATCGTTATCTGATCGTTGCGCAAAATGCACATATCAAACCCATTATTATTCTAAACAAAGTCGACTTACTCGATGACATTGACGACTATTACCAACGTATCGGCTTAGATACTTATCAACAATTGCAATACCCGATAATCAACGCCAGCGCCAAAACCGGTGGTGGCCTTGAAGATTTATATAATTTGGTATCAAAAAAGAGCAATATCTTTGTCGGTCAATCCGGCGTAGGCAAATCGTCTATAATACAGTCTTTGGTCCCAGACCGGGATGTGCAAATTGGTCGCTTGAATACTTCATTGCACGGTCGCCATACAACTAGTATGACTGTGCTCTACACTCTACAACACGGTGGTGAAATTATCGATTCCCCTGGTGTCAGGGATTTCGGCGTTTGGCACATGGATACAAAAGAAATCGAGAACGGATTTATTGAATTACAGCCCTACCTGGGACAATGCAAATTCTCTGATTGTACCCATATACACGAACCTGAGTGTGCATTAAAAACGGCGGTCGAAAAAGGCAAGATAAAACCGGCCCGCTTTGATAGTTTTATGTCAATTATAAACCGCTAACCCGGCGGCCAGGATAATTGCCTGCCTGCCAGCAAATGTAAATGAATATGAAATACACTCTGGCCACCATCCGCATTGCAGTTCATCACTGTTCGGAATCCACTTTCGGAAAAGCCTTTTTCAGAGGCAATTTTTTTAGCGATCAACACCATATTCCCAATTAACTGTGCATCATCATCCGTTAAATCATTCAATGTGGCAATATGTTGTTTGGGTATAACCAGACCATGCATCGGAGCCTGTGGACCTAAATCGTTAAAAGCCACAATCTCATCATCTTCATAAAGATAATCTGTTTTAATTTCACCACTAGCAATCTTACAAAACAAGCAATCCGTCATCGCAAACTCCTGTCTGCCACTTAATATTTTAGAACTACTTTTATAACACGGATAATTTATAATGTGAACCGAAACTAATGTTCACCGCCCGAGCTAATACTTGTTCAAAACGCTCATGGGAATCGGTCTACAGCTAAAGGAGACCAAGCAATTTTCACTTATTGATCCTTTTCAACACCTTTTTTTTAGCTTCTTCATGTGAAATTCCTAACCCCGCTTCTATTTGCAAAGTAGATATTTCCAGATCTTCATATAACTCAATTTTTTCCTGCATAACTTCATATTCACCCGCATCTAACAAAACTGCCACGCCCTTACCGTGCTGCGTAATCACTAAAGGTCGTTTAGTATCATGTACTTGCTTAAGAAAAGAGGCTACCCCTGAACGAAATTCTGACATAGAACGAATATCTTCATTTATTTTCAATCTGCGCATAACCCACCTCAATAATAAACATTATTTTGGTGTACATAATAAGTTCAGTCAATAATTAATTTTAAGGAATAACGTTAGCGTAGAGAAAAGCTAAATCTGAAAACTGGGATGCGAAAGTCAGCGATAGAAAATCCGGTACACGCAGCAAAGTTACCGTATCGCGAATATAATGAATGCCTGGGACACCTACTTTTCTAGTTCACATAAATTTTAGCATTATCGATTGAAATGTGCGCTTAAATTAATTACGAGGCTGACTCGGGCCTTGTAATCAAATCAATATCTCATTTTGTTAGCTGATCTTTATATGTTAGAAACGCGGGTGTCCCAGCTAATGTTTTTATCAAAGGCCGCATAAGGCGGCCTCCAAAACAGGAGGTGAAAACGAAAGTGAGCTGCATGATTTATTACCAGAGTTCAATCATTATCTAACCATATTTGGAATAACCTGCTCCATCTCTCTAATAATTTATCATCGACTTCACTTAGATAGGTGCCAGTCGACATTTTGCGTTTGATTTCTCGGGCAACATCAACCTTCCAACCTTTGTGAGGCTCGATTCCTTCGTCTTTACAATAAGCTTTTATTTGCGGAACGATGGCACATGAGCTATCGTATGAATCTTCAAAATCATCGCGTCCTCTAAATTCTCTACTAACTACTCGTGCTACAAGTTTGGTATCAATAAAATCTTCAACTTCAGCATTATCAATATTTGTAAAATCAGTAATCATATGTAAATTTGTCTCTCTACCTTGGTACAATGAAGAAAGAAGCTGTTCTTTTGTTTGTCGTCCAGAATCATCACCGTCCAGCAAAACTGCTGGGTAGCCACTTTCATCGTAAGATAAAATTCGTGTTGTTGATTTAATGCCTCGCGTCCCTCCTGCCGGTACAAAAACTAATTCTTGAACGGGCTTAATAATTCCGCGGCCTATAAGAATATTTTTAATAGCATTTAGATAGTATTGATCAGATGGGCCCTCAACTAGCATTAGCTTGCAGCCAACGAACAGTACTTCTGATACGGTTAGTCCTAATGCACTATGAACAGGAAAGATCGCTTTTTGTTCGCTTTCTGTGCCGCTATTTGCTCTTGCACGTAAATCTTCAGAAACACAACTATATCCCGCCGCATCAACATAAACTGCCTTTACTTGATCTAGCTTATCTGGATCCAATAAAAAAGGGCTATGAGTTGTATAGATTATCTGATTGTCTGACGATAGTCCTTCAAAGAATGAAAATAAGTCCTTTTGCGCCATTGGATGCAGTGTCACTCCTGGCTCATCAAGTAATAAGATTGAACCATGGTGAGTATCGTGTCGTTCATTTAGGAAGACTAAGAAAAAGGAGAAAAACCATTGAAGGCCTGTGCTCCTACTCTCTAATTCAATAGGGTCTGTTCGAAGAGAATCTGAAACCCAAATTATGAAATGGTCTCCATCAGCAACGAATTTAAACACATAATTTCCTTGTTGCCACCACTCACTAAAGCTTCTAGTCATTGCTGTGCTCGCCGAATCCAAAAGTATGGTTCGTTCTTGCTTTTCTCTAGCTTTTTCTTCAATAGCTTGAGTGTCGACCTGCGGAGGCTGGATGTCCTTTCCTAAATTGAGAATTTCTTGTGGGTCAAGCTTTACATACTCGAAGAGCACCTTTAACGTTCTTGCCTTTGCGGCTTCTTTTTCTGGTAGCTCGGTATTATTCAGATCTTCAATTACACGAGGTAAGTAAATTTGCCCATCCAAATTTCCATAGTTCGAGTAGTAAATAAAATTTGGCATCAGTTCCAAAGCTTTCTTTCGAGCGTCAGAATTACGAGAAGGCGATTCTTGCGATACACTTTTAAGAACTTCATCAAGTGAGTCAAGACAGCTTCTTCTAAGAGCAATGATTCCACCGGTTTTACTGACCTTAGCTACATCAAAACCATCTACAGTGCTAATCAAAGATTGTAGTTTTTGTGAATTAATTTCTTGAAGATATCCCTCAAGCTCGGTAGCTATCGTTTTTAACTGGTCTATCATTGCATTTCGTGGCCGCTCGTCTGTTTTATTTGGAGACATTGTTTCGAGTGCATCCCTAAATTTTATAAAGGGAGTCAAAGCTTCAAGTGATTTACAAGTTTTCGTTGGGGATTCCTTTGGAAAAGAAATAATATATTTACCATCAAAACGTCGAGATATTTCGACTTCACTTACCCAAGACTCATCACATGAAACGATTGCAGCTACCTCACGCTGTTCACTAAAGGTCAGCTCGAATAATGCGGTAATGAATTTAGGCTTATCTTCATCAGACATTCCTCGTATTTCAGTATATTCTCCGCGTGGAGAATCAGGTATTAGGTCAATTTCACCTCCAGAAGATGGCCTGAGTTTCCATAGAGGTAAGAGCAAGTTAGTCTTACCTGATTCGTTTTCTCCTAATAGTGCATTGACTTGATCAAGAGAAATCCATCCACTATCTTGGACGGATCTAAATTTTCGTACCCTGTACTTAATTAATTTCATCAATTACCTCACATAAATTCAAGAAGGCTGTCTGGCGCCTAGTTCGATTCTCGAAAACTAGATATATTGCGCACAATTCTTGTGATTCTAACCAATCGATATATCACAAGTCTAATGTAAAGAGAAATTTATTCCTATAGATGGTAGAAAACCAAAAAATAGTTCGTTGGTGCATCTTAACTAAAAGTATAGCAATCAAGATCGAAACCGAAATGTTCACGGCATCCAATTGGCGCACGGTTGTTCAGGATCGCATAAGGGAAGGAACTCCCTTTGCTCGTTTCCAAGGGCAAACCTTGGTCTGGGTTGTCAGGGGCACGAAGGCTCCTGGCTCAACGGGATTCGGATGAATGCCAGGAATGCCAGGGACACCTACTTTTCTAATTCACATAAATTTTAGCATTATCGATTGAAATGTGCGCTTAAATTAATTACGAGACTGACTCGGGCCTTGTAATCAAATCAATATCTCATTTTGTTAGCTGGTCTTTATATGTTAGAAACGCGGGTGTCCCAGCTAATGTTTTTAATCAAAAACCCGGAAGAAAAGCACCCCCTAAAGCATTAATTGATCTTATCATTGAAATGAAAGAAAAGAATCCTTCCATTGGCTATGGACAGATATCAATGCAGATTTATGAAGCCTTTGGTGTCATAGTCAGTCGTTTTTCTGTCGGCCGAATTCTAAGAAAACGTTATAAAAACATTCCTTTGGTAACAACGACGGACCTTCATGGCTGACCTTTATCGGACATTTTAAAGACAGTCTAAGGTTTATTTAATTTTCCAATAGCAGCGTGAATTTAACACTTCGCACAGGACAGGATAATGTTAAATAATTATTAACAAAACAAGTGCCAGAGTAAGCATCCAGCCAACAACGGCATTGACCCCATCTAATTTATTGGCTATTTTTTAAAAACATCGGCAACAAAGCCCGACGTTGCTCATCGTTATTGGCAGACGGGTAACGCTCAAACAATGTCTGAAGATATGCTTTCGGCTCCCAGCCATTCGCTTTTGCGGTCTCGATTAACGAGTATAAAAAGGCACTCGCCGCTGCACCGCGAGGACTTCCTGAAAATAGCCAATTACGTCGACCCACTGTAAATGGACGGATGGTCCGTTCGATGGGGTTATTGTCCAACGGTAATTCGGGATGGTCGAGAAAGGCGGTAAATTTAGGCCAGTTATTCCGGGCATAGCGTATTGCCTTATTCATTAATCCTTGCTTCACAAACACCGTGGCGTATTGATCGAGGGTGCGCTTGATCTGTAATAAGTATGGTTTTACCTTCTTGTGCCGGGCCTCGATTTTCGCTTGCCCGGATAAATGTTTCAGGGCATCGTCCTGCTTGTACAGAACTGCGATCATGAGCAGTATTTTATGGGCTTCCGATGCGTGTCTGCGCCCTTTGGCGGCATCGGAAAATTTTCGCCGTAGATGCGCCCAACAACCGCCATGCGCCTTAATGTTGTTGTAATTTTTTGCCAGCGTGTTATAGGGTTTGTGTTCATCACTGACGATCACACCCTGGAATCCCTTCACATAAGGGGATAACCATTGATCCAATGCCTCATAGTTGCGTCGAGGGTCATAATGGAACAGGATGACGGGCTGATCCGGCGGACCGCTGCGGATTGCCCAAAGATAGCTTTTAGTTTCATTTTTACGGTTGGGTTCCCCTAACACCTGCAGCGTCGTTTCATCCAAATGCCAAAGATCACTGTGTTGTAATTGTTCGTATAATAGCCTTTTCAGGGACTCCAATCGCTGCGTCAATTGGATCGGCCAATCGCATAAGGTCGAGTACCCAATGTCAATGCCTTCTCGCTTTAATATCTTATCCTTGCGGTAAAACGACAACGCATCAACAAACTTACTGGCGATCACATCCGCCAATAAGCTCGCATCGCCCAGTGATTTCGGCAGCATGACACTAGGGCGTGGTGCGACCTTGATACCACTATCGGGATGATCCGCAGCTTCTTTACGCACGTATTTAACGCGACAATAACGTTTGACATAGTACTGGCGCTGTTGCACGGCTAACTGTTCGCAGACCTCATGCCCAATGACTTCCCAGTCCTCTCCCATCATTTGTTTGTCTTCAGCGCTGACATCAATAATGATATCCACTCGCTTTAAGTGATCGGGAAGGGGTTTGCGCTTGGGTGTTTTCCGGGGCCGGGTAGATTCCTGGGGCGTTGCTTCGGTCTCTATTTTAGCGAGTGCTGCTTCTGTTTCCCGGATCGCCTGTTCCAACTCCGCCTCATCAAATAACTGACCCTGTAGGGTTTTGAGTTGTTCGGATTGGCGTTGGTAGCGCTTGCTGCGTAGCAAGGTGAGTTGTTCTTGCAGCGCATCAATGGTCGCTTGTTTTTCAGCAACTCTTTTTTCAGTTTCGGCTAACGCCGATTGTAATTCCTGGCATAATGCATGAAGTTGCTTGACTGTTTTCGGCAAAGCCTTGTCAGATAACATGCCGCTATTTTATAACATAACGGCATCAGCGTCACCTTTAAATGCGTTTAAAATTTATAACTTTTCGCGCTTGCAGTGTGTCAATATTTAATCCTTCCAGTAACCACTGTATCTCCCTCAACTGACACTCCACCACCAATCCTTCGGTGCTTGGCCATTGAAACCGGCCTCGCTCAAGCCGTTTGTAAAGCAGACAAAACCCGTTACTATCCCAATAGAGTAGCTTGAGCTTATCACGTGCGCGATTGCGGAACACAAACACATGGGCCGATAAGGGATCAAGCGACAAGGTTTCCTGCACATAAAGCGACAGTCCATCGATTTGTT
>QIKQ01000068.1 GCA_003233075.1 Gammaproteobacteria bacterium | reverse complement strand
GCTTCGAAAGCGATATTATCGGTCACTTATTTTGTTTAGTGAATGCGACTATTAAACATCGAGATAAAAAAGTTAACGGGACAGCAGTGAACAATTTACATGTATTTAGCACACCAAATGACCTTGCAATCGTAAGCGTCCGATATCATTTTTTAATCCAATTACCAGGTAGCAATACCTTATAATCTTCTTCTGTGTTGCAGTTAGGTAGTTGCTTTAAAATATCAGTTAAATAGATTAGCGGATTAATGTCGTAGTTTTTTCACGTCTCCACAATCGAATAAAAAATTGCTGCTGCTTGGCCGCCACGCTCTAAACCCACAAATAAATAATTCTTCCTGCCGAGAGCGATTGACTTCATTCGCCGTTCCGATACATTATTATCCGTCATAAGATAACCTTGTTCAAGGTAAGTATTAAGCCCATTCCACTGATTTAAGGTGAACTTTAGTGCCTCTTTAAGTGCCCCTCCCGCCACAGCGTTGATTTGCACATCCAACCAGGCTTTGTATTCTTTTAGGATTGACTTGGAGTAGGCTTGCCGATAAAGCTTAATTTCGTCATAATCAAGTTCCAGTGCTTTAGTCTCATGCTCAATCGCATAGAGTTTTTGAATGTAGCTTAAAGCAATGTGCGCACGATGCGGTTTTTTCGTTAACTTGGCAATCTCATGAAATCGTTTTCTCGCATGGAACCAACACGCCACTTCTTTTATTTTCTTATTTATAAATAATTTGTCATAACCGGCGTAGGCGTCAGCATGAAGATAACCTTTGAGCAATTTTAAAGGCCCGTCTTGCGATCTCGATCGAGTAAAATCATAAAAAACAGTTGGCGGATCTTTCAAGTTACCGCCCATATAAACCCACAATCTGGCTTGTATGGTGGGGTTCTTTCCCTTGATATCATTTTGCATCGGTAAAATCGTATCATCTGCCCAAAGTCTGGGGCCGATTAATGCTTCTGCTCTAAGAAGAAAATACAAAGGCAGTAGTTTTTCTGCAATCTTTAATAACCAATCACATTGAATGTTACGCGGTAAGCCTAGGCCCAGTCGTTCAAATTGACGTTCGATTCGATGTAAGGGCAAGTGATTAACAAATTCTAGTATGATACTTTGATTACTTAGTATAATACTTTAATATTTAGTATGATACTTTATTACTCTCCTACAATTATCTTTAAAGACCTGCGATTTGTTATTCAACCGTGACTGATTTTGCGAGATTACGTGGCTGATCTATGTCTGTGCCTTTTAGTCTTGCAACATAATAAGACAAGAGCTGCAAAGGCACTGTGTAGACGATGGGCGCAATACTGTTATGTACCGCGATGATTGGAATGACTTTCATGTTATCTTCGCTTTCAATCAGCATTGATTCATCGGCGAATACATACAAAACGCCGCCGCGCGCTTTCACTTCATGTAAGTTTGTTTTAAGCTTGCCCATTAATTCATTGTTTGGCGCCACGGCAATCACTGGCATCGATTCATCGACCAAAGCCAATGGGCCATGCTTGAGTTCACCGGCCGGATAGGCTTCGGCATGAATGTAGGATATTTCTTTGAGTTTTAGTGCGCCTTCCATCGCGACCGGATATTGCGAGCCACGACCGAGAAATAAAGCATGATGTTTATCATTAAAATCTTCCGCTAAGGCTTCAATTTCAGAATCTAGTTTTAGTACCTCTTCCAAAACTCTTGGTAAGCTTTTCAAGTGACCTAGTATTTCAGATTCAATGCTGTCTGTTACCTTGTAACGTCGACCGATTACTAATACTAGCTGCATAAGAGCGACTAATTGCGTGGTAAATGCTTTGGTTGATGCGACTCCGATTTCAGGACCGGCGCGTGTCATCAACACTAGGTCAGAATTTCGAACTAAGGAACTCTCAGGAACATTACAGACCGCTAAACTTTTACCAAAACCGAGTCGTTTTGCTTCATTAAGAGCGGCTATTGTATCAGAGGTTTCACCTGACTGAGAGATCGTCACAATTAAAGAGTCTTCAATGACAACTGGATCTCGATAACGAAACTCACTCGCCACTTCGACATTACAGCGAATGCCAGCAATTGATTCGAACCAATATTTGGCAATCAAACCTGCGTGATAACTAGTACCACAAGCAATTATTTGCACGTTTTTAACTTTATCAAATATTTCCGCGGCATTGATGCCAAAAGTTTCTTCAATTAACAAATTATTATGAATACGACCTTCCAATGTTTGACTAATCGAACTAGGTTGCTCGTAAATCTCTTTAAGCATGTAATGCTTATATTTGCCTCGACCAATACTCTCCACACTCAGTTCTGATATTTTTATAGGACGATCGACTGTTTTTCCATCTTTATCAATTATCTGCAACGACTGTCGAGTGATTTCGGCGATATCGCCATCTTCCAATACGATATATTGTTGAGTCACCGGAATAAGAGCAGAAATATCAGAGGCTATGAAGTATTCCCCAACGCCAACGCCAATGACCAGTGGACTGCCATAACAAGCTGCAAGTAAGATGTCGGGATTATCTCGACTGACCACGCCAAGTGCGTAAGCCCCAACCAGGTCTTTACTCGCCGCAAGGACTGCTTCAAATAAGCTTTTACCCGAGTCCAAATAGGAACAAACTTGATGAACAATAACTTCAGTATCAGTCTCTGAAGTAAATTTAAATTGATTTTCTTGGTTTGCTCGAAGCTGTTCGTGATTTTCGATTGTGCCATTATGCACCAACGCCACCCGCTCATTACAAACATGAGGGTGTGCATTTTGTTCGCTAGGTTTGCCATGAGTAGCCCAGCGTGTATGCGCTATTCCTGTACTACCAGTAAAATTCTCATCGTTAAGTAAATTTTCTAACTCTTTCACTTTACCGAGACTGCGAATTCGCTCTATACCACTGGTTGACGAAACAACCGCCATTCCTGCAGAGTCATATCCTCGGTACTCCAGTCTTTTTAAGCCTTCTAGTAAAATATGAGTTACGTCTCTTTCTGCAATAGCTCCAACAATTCCACACATATCTATCAATATTCCTTAATTTATTCAATATTTACAATTAGTTATCTATTATCAATTATAAAAACTTGACTACCGAGTATTTTCATCGAACAATTTTGCGGCAAACGCAAATAGAGTCCCAATTAAAATTTCTTCGCAATGCATAAAATCTACCACCAAGTGCACTAATTTAAGCAAGCTGAAATATATCAATTATAATAAAGGATAGTTAGTACTGATAGACAATATTTTTCCTATGAGGGTTTATTTGTCCCAACAAATTACTGCTTAACAGAGCGACGCTAACTAGATAATTATACCAAAATAAGCACTAATTATTAAAATAGCAGTTTAAAGCTAATCAAGCTCAATTTAGTATTATATATTCGACAAAAAAACAATATTTAAGTCTCACTTATTACAGACATAATAATCAAACCGTGATACAACATTTTATAAATAGCTAATACATAACAACATATAATTAAAGGTATTTACACAAGATGAAATTGTTTAAGCCAATACACCTAGCGCTTTGCATCTTTATAATTCCAGGATTTATTTCCCAAGGATTCACCGAAAAAAAACGTCTACTTGTTGACCATCTCTGGCTTAAGAAAAATCTAACGAATCCTAATGTCCTTGTGATTGATGTGCGCGAAAATAAAGATTACCAAAAGGATCACATAGTCTCCGCAATCAATATATCAGTTGAACATACCTTCGGCGGCAAAAGAAACATTAACCGAATTGCCTCTCCAAGCTTAATTAAACAACTTTTAAGTCGAAACGGCGTTAAAAATAATAATCACATTATAGTTTATGATAACGGAAAACTGAAAGATGCTGCTCACTTTTTCTGGGTATTAGAATCCTATGGGCACAAAGATATTTCAATTTTAAATGGCGGGCTTCCCTTGTGGCGCAGCAAAGGTCAGCCAATAAACAAAATCGAACGCAAATTAACTCAATCTAATTATATCCCACTTATAAATCATAAATTTTTAACCACTAAACTTTCAACACGATTAGCCATTAATGCCAATAACTCAGTTATTCTGGACGCTCGTGATCGCAATGAATACTTAGGTGAAAAATCCAAAGCGAAACGTTTTGGCCATATTCCAACTGCGATTAGTATTCCTTGGGATGCCAACATAGATCAGCGAAATTCATTGCAAAAATTAAAATCTATATCTGAGTTAAAAAATATTTACCGAAATATTTCTAAGTCGAATAAAATTATCACTTACTGTAATCGCGGAAAACAATCCGCAGTCACTTATTTTGCACTTCGCTTATTGGGTTATCAGGTTGCCATTTATGACGGTGCCTGGCTTGAATGGGGTAATGACCCCAGCTTACCGATTGAGAAATAAAGGGTCCTAACGCTGTGATCAAAAAGTGGCAAAGAAAATTGACAAGCTTATCTCAACTTTCCTTTCGAGATCTGATCACGCTCATCATATTTGGATCCATCTTATTTATACTAACAATAGGCATTATTTCTTGGACTTCTTGGGAAAAAGAATCTATTGAAAAGAGTTCTCGTACCAATGCTCAATCAATTGTTGAAATACTATCACAAGATTTTGTACGAATATTATTTTTACATTCTACCGATGCCGCCGCCGATATGTCTGTAAAATTGGAAGCTTTCTCTCACATACGTTATGTCGAAATGTATGACAAGAGCGGAAAATTTTTATTCTCCTACAAGCACTCAAAAGAATTAAGCTCCTTTACTGAAGCAAAAAAGCAAGAGCAATTACCAAGCTCTCTCTTAAATAATTATCATAAGTTTCTAATCCCGATTAAGTATCAAGGTCAGATATACGGCAGTGCATACGTGATTTATTCTTCCGTCGATGCGCAAAAGAGAATGGCTGACTTTTATTCTTATTTGTATTGGTCAATACCAATACTGCTCGTTATCTCATTTTTACTGGCATTACTCTTACAAAAAATTATCGCTAAGCCAATTAGTACTATGGCTGATATTGTTGAAGAAATTTCAATTTCCAACAACTTTGAAACAAGAGTAGACAATAAAACACGAGGTGAACTAGGCACACTTGCTGACGGCTTTAATCACCTAATGCAAACGATTCAAAATACCCAAGTGCAATTACACTCGGACAAAGAGCGTTTAAGAGTAACTCTAGAATCAATTGCCGAGGGCGTTATTGCGACTGACGCAAATGGTCTAATCGAATATATGAATCCAGTCGCCGAAACTTTACTTGAAAAAAATGAGAGTGATGTTATTGGAAAGCCACTTGATGATGTATTTATTATTGAATATGAAAAAACGACTAAGCTCATTACTGGTCAACTGGATAATTGTTTGCTTCACGGTAAAATTCAATTTAACTTAGACAACATCTGCATACGACTTAATGAAGAAAAAATTCCAATACAAAGCTCCATTGCGCCAATTTGTGATATTTCTGAGAATATTAATGGCGCAGTTGTGGTGTTTAGAAATGTCAGTGACGCGCGCGATATGGCTAAAAAATTGGAACATCAGGCATCACATGATGGTTTAACTGATTTAATCAATAGAAATGAATTCGAAGCTCAACTCAGCTCTATAGTTAAGAATATCGGCAATAACCTTCACGCCTTAATTTATTTGGATTTGGACCAATTTAAAATCGTCAATGATACTTCCGGGCATATGGCTGGTGATTCCATGTTGCGGCAAATATCCGGCATTATCCGTAACCACGTTAGAGATTCTGACATCGTCGCTCGATTGGGCGGCGATGAATTCGGTATATTATTACCACGATGCACTATTACACAAGCACGTGAAATCGCAAATAAGTTGCTTCAAGTAATAAGCGAGTTCAGCTTTAAATGGGAAAATCGTCTTTTCCGTGTTGGCGCAAGTATTGGTGTAGTATCAATAACTGACAATTCTCTTTCCCATATAGACTTACTCAAGCAAGCTGACATCGCCTGTTATGCAGCAAAAAACCTTGGCCGCAACCGCATCCATGTTTACGAACCTGGTGATAAAGAGCTGGCTAAAATGCACGGTGAAATGCAATGGGTATCACGCATTGAAAAAGCCTTTGAAAAAAAATTATTTAGACTTTATGTCCAAAAGGTAGTGCCAACGGTAAGTTCGAATGAATTAGAAAGTTACGAAGTTCTAATCCGATTTATTGAAGAAGACGGTACTATTAATTTTCCTGGTTCCTTTTTAGGCTCTGCTGAGCGTTACGGTTTAATGAGCAGAATTGATGAATGGGTTATCGAAAATCTATTAGGCTCAGAACATGCAATTAATCTCATTAATGCGATCGGTAACGTGCAGTTCAATGTCAATATCTCCTATACCACGCTAGGCAATCCGAACTCAATTGAACGTATCAGACAAATGGTCGTAAAATCTAAATTTCCCGCAGATTGCCTTTGTTTTGAATTTACAGAAACGGCAGCCTCAATTGATGTGCCAGCCACTTTAAAATTTATGCGTAATATGAAGTACCTAGGCTGTAAATTTGCACTTGACGATTTCGGCAGTGGCTTATCTTCTTTTGGCTACTTGAAAAATCTGCCTGTGGATTTTATTAAAATTGATGGAACACTTGTTAAAGATATCGCGAGCGATCAAATTAACCTAGCAATGGTTGAATCAATTAATCATATAGGCAAGGTAATGGGAATTAAAACGATTGCTGAATATGTACACTCAAAAGAAGTATCGCAATTATTGAAAAAAATAAACGTGGGTTATTTGCAAGGCTACTATATCCATCGACCCATGCCTATTGAAGAATTAGAAATCGTTGATAGAAAACTGCTTGCGGCTAATCTCGCCAGAAAACAATCATCTAAGTCGAATAATTTGTCCTAATCAGATTTTATCTTCGTAACGACAGGGCGCGTCCTGTCTCAACCCTCTATTGCAGCTTAAGCCATAACTTGACCATACGTTGGCTGTATTGGGTGCCTATCATTAAAAAAGATGTATTAAATGCCTAGCCCGCATTTCTCACAGCCCGTCTACTGCGACGGCCCAATTGCATACTATGACACGTTTTCACTCGGTCCAAGCGCTCGACATAGTG
>QIKQ01000109.1 GCA_003233075.1 Gammaproteobacteria bacterium | reverse complement strand
CGATTTCATGTCTCAAATAGTAACTCTATCAATTTAGTCCTATTTAGCTAGGTTTCATGAAATATTTTCATATTAAGCGGGACAGCAGTGGAGTTTAATGTATGAATAATTTAGTAGAATTAAGTGAAGAAGAGATCGATCAACTCGATCAGTTTTTATTGAATCGTTTTGACGAGGATGCTGATACAGAAGGAAAAGATGACGGAATACTAATTTTTAGCGAATTGGAAGGCTTGCTTACCGCTATCGTTAGCGGGCCAGTATTGATTCAGCCATCGCAATGGCTTCCCGCTGTATGGGGTGATTTTGAACCCAAGTGGGATAGTGAAAAGGAATTTGAGATAATTCTCTCTTTGATGATACGTCTTATGAACAGTATTGTCTCCACTTTAATGGATCAGCCGAAATATTTTGAGCCAACTTTTTTAGAGCGAAAAGTTCCAGGTAAAAGTAATGAAAAAGATAAGACCTATCTCATTGTGGATGACTGGTGTGAAGGTTATTGTAAAGGTGTGTCACTCGCGGAAAAACAGTGGCAAGAAGGTGGGCGGGAAATGCTCATTTTACTGATGCCTATTCGGTCTTTTACCAGCGTTCTAGATTGGTGTGCACATGATTACAGCGATGCAGAAGTTGATAATATTAGAAATGCTATTGTACCCAATGTATGCGAGATACACGCGTATTGGCTCTCGAGGCGAGAGAAGAGTCCTCCTGTACAGGCTAAAAATCCAGTTCGTCGCAGTGAAGTAAAAGTCGGTCGTAACGAAGCCTGTCCATGTGGTAGTGGCAAGAAATATAAGAAATGCTGTTTGCATTAAACTTGGGAGATTCTAAAAAATACCAGTTGCCCCGTAGCGTAATTATTATTGGAATCCCAGATATGCATTGGTTTAGTTTAGAGGAATAAGTTTAATTTAGTTAACTTATCAGTATCTGTTGTTAGTGCTGGTTTAATTATATGTTTGCGATCTTCAGTGATTTTAACATTGACCTAATCTCCTATACTTCAATAAATATAGTTAGTATTATGTGGGGTCTATGTTTAAGTTTAAGTATCGCATTAACGTACGGCGCTATTTCGCGTATAACTATTTTCTCTAGGTGATACCTTTACCAAGCAAAGCCCGCATGATATGGGTCGCATCTAAACCTAACCGTTGAATGTCATTGGATAAATTGATGAGTAATATAGAACAATTTAAGATTCAGGCCCAATATAATAAATGGATGAATGATCATTTTTATTTGTTGTGCGATTCTATTTCTGATAAAGAAAGGAAGCGTGATGCAGGTGCATTTTTCAAATCCATACACGGTACACTCAACCATATTATACTTGGGGACAGGTTGTGGATGAGTCGATTTCAGAATTTAAAGTTTCATATTGAGTCTTTAGATCAGGAGTTGTATTCAGATTATAATGAATTGAAGGCGCAGCGAGCTATTACTGACAGTGAAATTAATAATTATATTGATGGACTGACTGAAGAAATATTGAGTAAGCCGATAACATTCATCAGTAAAGTGAAACAATCTGAGCACACCTATATTTTACGAGATTGTGTTTTACATTTTTTTCAACATCAAATACATCATCGTGGCCAGGTCTCAACCCTTATTTCACAGCTAGGAATAGATATTGGTGTGACAGATATGATGTGGATGCCAGGAATAGAGAAAACTTGATTAGTGACTTCAAAGTGTTTGTGGGAACGTCGTATATCGATCATGTCTACTTTTTATTTTATAAAGAATGACGATTTTAGCGATACGCTGAAATTATCAAAAATACTTATAAATGACTCTGAAGACTTGATTCATAAAGTTGTTGGCTGGGTGCTTCGTGAAATAGGTAATCGTGATCAAGCAGCGGAAGAAAAGTATTTAAAAAAACACTATAAACAAATGCCTCGTACAATGTGAGGTGCTCGATTGAGAAGTTTAGTAAAGGGCACAAGTAAAAATATTTAAAGGGTGAAGTATAATAATCCGTGCAATAAGCAATTCCTTTGAGGCACCTCATGTCTCGAATAGTAACTCTATCTATCTAATGTATTTAGCTAAGTTTCAAGGAATATTTTCAACACGGCGGGACAGCAGTGATAATAATTCACTGCAGTCTGAGCATGTTTAGGTTAAACTGGTAGTGTCGAAAATGTAATTATTTAACAATATTGAGAAGTAAAATGTTTATAAGTGTCCTTGATCTCTTGAAAATTGGAATTGGCCCATCTAGCTCGCATACAATGGGGCCAATGGTTGCTGCTAGGGAGTTTATCAATCTCATAAAAGAGTATTACTCAAAAAATAAATCATCGCAAAAACTCGCTATCAAATGCACACTTAAAGGCTCTTTATCGGCGACAGGAAAAGGCCATGCGACTGATCGTGCAATAGTATTGGGTTTAAATAATTACTTACCTAGGGATCTGGCAGATCAGGATGTAGATACGTTAATTAAAAATATTTGGGGAAGTGAGTTCATTGAAATTGATGGCGTTGGCTCTGTTATGTTTTCCGCAGAAAAAGATATCGATTTTGACACTGGAGCGCCACTTCCTGAACATCCCAACGGCATGATTTATGAGTTGCTAAGTGAGCAGGGAAAAGTTTTGATGTCAGAAACCTATTTTTCCATTGGCGGAGGTTTTATTAGTAAAATCGAAGAAATAAGGCAATTGGTTGCTCCCCTTAAAATGGAATCAGTCGATTCTTTTCCTTTTCCGTTTGATTCGGCTCAATCAATGTTAGACATGTCAAAGGAAAGCGGTTTGTCTATAGCTGAGATGAAACGGCGTAATGAAATTACCTTAATTTCAGAAGAGAAGCTGAATAATGGATTGGATTTACTTTGGCTTTCTATGCAGCAATGTTTAGAAAGGGGATTAAATACGCAAGGCATATTGCCAGGCGGTTTAAATATACCTCGACGTGCAAAACAGTTGCACCAGCAACTACTGGAACAACCTGATAAGTCTGATACTAATGATTGGCTGTGTGCTTATGCAATGGCGGTAAACGAAGAAAATGCAGATGGACACATGGTGGTGACCGCGCCAACAAATGGCGCTGCGGGAGTGATACCCGCTATTTTGTATCATTTCACAAAACATTTGGCAGGGACTAAAGCACAAGTAAGAGAATTTTTATTAACTGTCAGTGCTATAGGTGGTCTTATCAAACACCTTAGTTCTATATCGGGTGCCGAAGTTGGCTGTCAGGGTGAAGTTGGCTCAGCTTCTGCTATGGCGGCCGCCGGATTGTGTGCCGTTCGAGGAGGTACGCCCCAACAAATAGAGCATGCCGCTGAAATTGCGCTCGAGCATCATCTGGGAATGACTTGTGATCCAGTGCATGGCCTTGTTCAAGTTCCTTGTATTGAACGAAATGGTTTTGGTGCAATTAAGGCATATACAGCGACGTCTCTTGCTCTGCGTGAAAGCGGTAAGCACTTTATGTCTTTGGATAAATGCATTGCTGCAATGAAACAAACGGGTGAAGAAATGTCGATAAAGTTTAAAGAAACATCTTTGGGCGGACTTGCAGTCACTATTACTGAGTGTTAAAAGTACTAATTTGGTAGACCTTACGTCGCCTCAGTCCTTCAAGTTTGCTTGACGAATTTTGCCACGTTGGTTAAGAACCTTACAACACAATTTACCACGGGCATATTTTTCCTTAGTCCAAAACGATCAATGAAAATTCGCCAGTTAAGTGTATCGTTGAGGCGGTGACTAACGTTCTTAGGTTTTGTTCTCATTAATCCCAACAAGCGGGATTAACACCAAAATGAGATAAACAGAATTAAATACAACGTTTGTGCTTACTCCAGCTGCTATTGAGCCAATGCCATCTATCGTATACCAAACACACATTGCTAGAATGGTGGTGTTGATAATTGACTTATTTCTTTGCTTAATTGCAGGGACTACAATCTTTCCTAAAAATATAGAAATAGCCGCTAGCAAACCTGCGCCAATGGCGGATAAAAACATAGTATTTTTATCTAGCGTCGCCGATAGGTTGTCAATGGGCCAATCTGCGGCATCGAGAATCAATCTGGCTGGAAAATTCACCGTTGGAAATGGAGCGAGTGCCCACAAAAGAGAATAAATGCCAAAAATTATCGAAACAACGAGTAAAAATTTGGCACGAGCATGTAAAGACATAAGAACCTCCTGATAACTATGGAGTCACAATGTATAATCTGTTGTAACATGGGTCAATTACCTGTTAGGTAATCATTTAGAGGAAAGGTGGTTAGCGCATGAGCAAGGCTGTTGGCAACATACTTAAAGCCTGGAGAAAACAGACAAAATACAGTCAGCTGGAGTTATCATTGGAGCTTGGAGTTTCGGCGAAGCACATAAGCTTTATGGAAACGGGGCGCTCAATTCCTAGTAGACAGATGATTGTTAAGATTGGAGAGTTTCTCGGGCTTGCCAAACAGGAGATAAACAGAGCACTGTATTCATCCGGATATGTGCCAGAATACACTGAATTGTCGTTTGACGATGTGGAGCTAAGGCCGGTTGTTGATGCGATAGAGCAAATAATTACGAATCATTTGCCTTATCCAGCCATTGTTATTAATCATGTCTGGGACATTGTTAACGTAAATAGGTCGGCTGAATCACTTATGTTTGAACTTGGGTTTTCAGAACATAAAAATTTGGTTGAGGCACTTATTCAAGATAGCCAAGAGAAATCGAAGATTATCAATTGGCATGAGTCTACTCGCGCCGTATTAATGCGTTTGAGACATGAAATAAGTAGATCGGGAGAGTCACCAAGGCTCGAAGATCTGGAGAGAAGATTGAGTCTACGCTTGCCCCAAGATGATGAAATGTGTTTCCTGGATGAGAGTCAGCCATTTTTGTCAATTCAGGTGCGGGCGTATAATAGAGAACTGTCATTTTTTTCCATTATATCTCAACTGAGCACGATACAGAGCATTTCTCTTAGCGAGCATAAAATTGAATTGATGTTTCCTTCTGACGAAATCACAAAGACTTTTTATGATAGTGAAATGAAAGAGTTATTTGATCGAAGTAAAGCTTACGGTTAATATTTTGAAAATTGAAAATTGAAAATTGAAAATTGAAAATTGAAAATTGAAAATTGAAATTTCTACGATTGAATGTTTGGTTCAGGACCAAAAGCTGCTACAAGGCAACGTTGAAAGTTCTAAGTAATACGAAGCAGCAAAGTCAGCGTATAGAAAATTTGATTTTTATGACTATGAACTAGATCCTAAAGCAAGCAGCGCATTATTTTGGCAAAAGGAAATAGCGTGTATATAGCAAGTGATTCAGATTCGATCAGCGTAAGAAGGTTTTCATGACTTACGAAGAATTCAATGACATTTGTCGTTCTTTTCTCGCTACTTCATACGTAGTTCAGTGGGGAGACTCGCATGTCTGGAAGGTGGGAGGAAAGGTTTTTGCCATAGGTGGTTGGGAGCACGTCGATAAATCAGCATTCACTTTTAAAACATCTGAACTTAATTATCATTTTTTGAGCGACCAAGATGGTTATCGGCCAGCACCTTACTTTGCCTCTCGTGGTATGAAGTGGATACAACAATATAATGCACCTAGTACTGAAGATGAAGAACTTATTTATTACTTAAAAGAGTCTCACCGTATAGTTTCCTTGGGTTTAACTAAGAAGAAACAAAAAGAACTTGGTCTTAATCAAGATCAAGGCGAAATATGATACCTTAAAAAACTATGAACAAAGCTAATAAGTAAGTGCGTGTAGTTTGAAAAGCCGTTAATGACGAATACGCAAAAGTTATAAATTTATAAATATCGGAGACACAATGAACTCAAAATTAACTAAATTCGCCTTCTTATCTGGAGCTGTCTATTTTTTCTTTATGGCAATAGCTCATTATTTTAGTATCAAAGTACCGATACTCTTCGTGTATTGGGATACGTCATTTTATGCATATCAAGATAAAATTATTTCTTTTGCTGTGTGTGCTTATGTAGCTCTTTTTTACGCAGCGTCACAACATCGAGCGGTAGCCTTAAATGCAATCATTACACTTGCGATCACTGTGCTTGGCCTAAGTTCAATTAATATGTCAACTGAACTCGAAACGGTAATGCGAGCAGGGCAATCAACAGCAGCCTATTGGCTGCAAACAGGCCTAATTTTTTCTTATCTTTTGGTGTTGATAATTTTTTATGTTAAAGATGGAAAAAACTCATAACAATTTGATGGTTCGGCTAAGATTTATAAGTATTATTACTGTTGACTCGTTAACTTTTTTATCTCGATACTTAATAGTTGCACTCACTAAGTAAAACAATCAACTAATCATGTCACATTCGAAACTCCCCGTTGTTGCGAAAAACTGGTTATTTTTTGGAATTGATCGAGGTGGCGGGCTGTTGAAATCTTGGCGATGAATAAAAATTAATTCTCGTTAGTTGCCGTTAAATTAGTATAATTGATTACTCAAACGTAATAAATCATGCAAAACTAGGCTCGACACCTTTGCTTCGTTTCATTTTAAAATAATATGTTGTTCGTTTATGCATACAGGGGAGTAAACTTGGCCAAGAAAAAACCAGTAAGACTCAAGACTGGAGCAAGATACAAGACTGAAAACAGGATTCCTGTTAATAAAGCAAAATGGACGGGTTACGGTAGCTATGACGTAGCTCCAGAATACTACTCTGACCAAGAATTTAGATGTTGTGACTGTGATTCTAACGAAATTTGGACTGCACAACAACAGAAATACTATTATGAAGGAGTAAGAGAAAATATTTACGCAACAACTATGCGTTGTAGAAAGTGTCGTACTTATAATGAAGCTGTAAAAGAAGACCAAAAACGACATATGGAAAAAATGGTAAAAGAAGAGCCACATCTTAATGAAAAATATTTGAAAAAAAATACATAACAAATCACTGCTGTCCCGCTAACTTAGTTTTATTTCGATGCTTAATCGTCGCATTCGCTAAACAAAATAAGCGACCGATAATTTCGCATTCGAAGCTCCTCGTCGTTGCGAGACTGCATTAGCAGATGACGAAATCTCCTAACGTAAGTCATTGAATTAAGGAGATTGCTTCGGTGTGATCGTTTTGACCACGATGGTCTTATATCGCGTAGGCCACGGAGAA
>QIKQ01000094.1 GCA_003233075.1 Gammaproteobacteria bacterium | reverse complement strand
GTTCTCCGCCTTGCCAGCGCACAAATACCCTAATTTTTAGAGGTGCCCTTACACAAGCTTCGCTTGTTCGTGACGCTTCGCGGATTGGCTTCGGTGCTAAGCACCTCGCAACGACTAATTATGGGCCATTGCTACGGCAGAAGTCCCTAGCAATTGCTAATTAATAGATTGCTACGGCAGAAGTCCCTAGCAATTGCTAATTAATAGTATACGATTTTGGTGCTTGGCACCTCGCAACGACGAAAAGCACGTGGTCTCTCGTATTGATCACCACTGAAAAAAGGATATAAGATGCCCGTTATTACACTTCCCGATGGTAGTTCCCGTCAATTTGATCAAGCCGTTAGCGTATATCAGGTCGCAGAAGATATTGGACCTGGCCTAGCGAAAGCGGCCTTAGCCGGTAAAATTGCAGATAAATTAGTTGATACAAGTTATGTCATCAATGAGGACATTGAACTCTCAATTATCACATCTAAAGACGATGATGGCCTAGAGGTGATTCGTCATTCGACTGCACATTTATTAGCACAGGCGGTAAAACAGCTTTATCCAAAAGCACAGGTGACTATTGGTCCGGTGATCGAACATGGCTTTTTCTATGATTTTGCCTACGACAAGCCATTTACACCTGAAGATTTGCAGAAAATTGAAAAGAAAATGTCTGAATTGGCCAAGCAGAATTTGGCGGTTTCCCGATCAGTGATGCAACGAAATGAAGCTGTTAAGTTTTTCAGTGATATGGGTGAAGAATACAAGGCAGAAATTATTAGCGATATTGCTGACGATCAAGATATCTCCTTGTATAGCCAAGGTGAGTTTATTGATCTTTGTCGTGGACCACATGTGCCCAGTACAGGCGCGCTTAAAGCCTTTAAGTTAATGAAAGTCGCGGGTGCCTATTGGAAAGGCGACTCGGATAACGCCATGTTACAACGCATCTACGGTACTGCCTGGCCTGATAAGAAAGCACTAAAACAACATTTACATCGTTTAGAAGAAGCGGAAAAGCGCGATCATCGTAAAATAGGCAAGGCACTGCATTTATTTCATACTCAGGAAGAAGCGCCGGGTATGATTTTTTGGCACCCCAAGGGTTGGTCTATTTATAATTCTTTAAAACAATATATTAGGGATGAGATTAGCCAACACGGTTACCAAGAAATTAATACACCACAAGTGGTGGATCGTAGCTTGTGGGAGAAATCAGGTCATTGGGATAAATTCCATGATGATATGTTTACTGTTAGTTCGGAGAACCGTGAATACGCAGTAAAGCCGATGAATTGCCCTTGTCATATTCAAATTTATAATCAGGGTCTAAAAAGTTATCGAGATTTGCCCTTGAGATTGGCAGAGTTTGGTTCTTGTCATCGAAATGAAGCGTCAGGGACATTGCATGGTTTAATGCGTTTGCGAAGTTTTGTTCAGGATGATGCGCATATTTTCTGTACGGAAGAGCAAATTCAGGATGAAGTCTCCAAATTCATTGATCTATTGTTTAAAGTCTATGCAGATTTTGGCTTTAATCAGGTTCTAATTAAACTTTCTACTCGGCCAGAAAAAAGAGTCGGAACGGACGAAAGCTGGGATAAAGCTGAGAAGGCCTTGGAAGTGGCACTGGATGCGAAAAAGCTCGATTGGCAGCTTCAGCCGGGCGAGGGCGCCTTTTATGGCCCTAAAATTGAATTCTCTTTGAAAGATTGTTTGGACCGCGTTTGGCAATGCGGCACGATCCAAGTGGATTTTTCAATGCCTGCTAAACTGGATGCACAGTACGTTGCCGAGGATGGCTCAAGGCAGGTCCCAGTGATGTTACACCGGGCTATTTTGGGATCCTTGGAGCGATTTATTGGCATTTTGATAGAGCATCACGCGGGCGTTTTACCCCTCTGGATGGCGCCTATTCAGGTGGTTGTGCTTAATATCACTGACAAACATCAGGAATATGCGAAAAAAGTTGCAGATTTCTTGAAAAATAAGGCATTTAGGGTCGATTTGGACTTGAGAAATGAGAAGATCGGCTTTAAAATTCGCGAGCATACTTTACAGAAGGTTCCCTACCTCATTGTACTTGGAGATCGGGAGCTAGAATCTGCAACTGTTGCCGTACGCAGGCGTGATGGTAAGGATCTTGGAGCAATGTCATTTGATGACTTGGCCGAGCTTTTTTCCGAGGAAATCGCCAGCCGCGGCTTAACCATTATGGAGAAATAAATATCGCATCACCTAAAGTGAAAGTGCGTATGAATCTAACGATTACTGCGCCAGAAGTCAGGGTTGTCGGCAGCGACGGCAATCAGGTAGGAGTTATGTCAGCAAACGAAGCCCTTAAGTTGGCTAAGGATGATGGCCTGGATTTGGTCGAGGTTTCACCTACAGCCACACCGCCTGTTTGTAGAATAATGGATTACGGCAAATTTAGGTTTGAAGAATCCAAAAAAGCCCAGGTAGCGAAGAAAAAACAGAAACAGATTCATGTAAAGGAAATTAAGTTTCGTCCAGGAACGGACATAGGGGATTATCAGGTAAAACTACGCAACCTGATACGTTTCCTAACAGACGGGGACAAAGCTAAAGTCACAATGCGCTTTCGCGGTCGCGAAATGGCTCATAAAGAGCTAGGAATGCATCTGCTTAAACGTGTTGAAAATGATTTAGTGGAGTATGGGACAGTCGAACAAGCACCAAAGTTTGAAGGCCGACAAATGGTCATGGTGTTCGCGCCCGTCAAAACTTCAAAGAAGAGCTAATAATTTATTAGCATAATTAAATTGCTGTATTTCAGATAGCCGAAGTAGTTTTTAGCTGTTTTAAAATTACAAAGCCAATTCTATAGATAGGATGGGTCTTTTGTCGTTTTTAAAGTTTTGAATTTAATTTATTCGAGTGTAGCCAATACATTTTTATTTGTAGTGGCATAAGCGCACGAGTGCAGGGATGCACGAGGTAGAGCAACGCAGGAGCAGTTGCCGAGTAGTTTCAATCGAACTTTTGGAATATGAGCCCAAATGCGGAGTTTTATACAATGCCAAAAATGAAATCAAACAGTGGAGCCGCAAAACGGTTTCGCAAGGTCGCTTCGGGAAGATTCAAGCGTGGACAATCGCATCGTCGTCATATTTTGACGAAGAAGAGCGCTAAGCGTAAAAGACACTTACGAGATGATATTCAAGTATGTGCAGCCGATACGCCAGCAATCCGTAAGATGTTGCCATTTAGCTAGAACTAACCGGAGAGAACAATGCCAAGAATTAAACGTGGGGTGCAAGCCCGATCGCGTCATAAAAAAATCTTAAAGAAAGCCAAAGGTTATTATGGTGCAAGGCGTAAAGTCTTTAGAGTTGCCAAACAGGCAGTCACTAAAGCGGGTCAATATGCTTATCGTGACCGACGTCAACGTAAAAGACAATTTCGCAGACTCTGGATTGTACGTATTAATGCCCAAGCTAGAGAAAATGGTTTGTCGTATAGTCGACTAATCAATGGTTTGAAAAAAGCCGGTATAGAGATTGATCGAAAAGTACTGGCTGATATTGCAGTGCACGATAAAGTAGGTTTTGCGGCTATTGCTGAACAAGCTAAAGCGGCTTTAAACTAAATCGACCCATCAGTACCAACAAAAGACCGCTTGCATTATTAATGTAGGCGGTTTTGTTGTTTGTGGAAAGAGAAATTTTAACAGGTAACCTGGTTCTTTACGAAAGATTGTAGTTGAAATTTAATCTCCCCCGGCTCTGAAGAGCCGGGCTACAGAACCGGGCTACAACTTCCTCGTCATTGCGAGCTTACGCAGTAAGCGAAGCAATCTCGGGAATACATTTAATTGCGTTAGGAGATTGCTTCGTTTGCACTGCAAACTCGCAACGACCTAGATTTTTTGAGTTGTTGCACGCTGAGACGACCAAAAAGTTTATATTATCCGAATTTGTAACAATAAGGTTGAGCAACATTGGAAGACTTAAGTCAGTTATTAACATCAGCAGTGCAAGCAGTGCAAGCGGCAGCTGATTTAAATCAGCTCGATGATGTTCGGGTCGAGTATTTAGGTAAAAAAGGAAAATTTACCGAACGTTTAAAAAATTTAAGCAAATTGCCAGTCGAACAAAGGCCTCTGGCTGGAAAAGAAGTTAATATCGCCAAAAAATCTTTGCAAGAGAAAATTGAAACACGGAAAAATTCCCTGCAGGTTGACAAGATTAACGCGCAACTAGAAAGTGAAAAATTGGATGTGACCTTACCTGGCCGGGGCCTCGTATCGGGTGGACTACATCCAGTTAGTCGTACCATGAATAAAATAAATGCTCTATTTGAGCAAATGGGTTTCAACGTTGCTCAAGGACCAGAAATTGAAAATGATTATTATAATTTTGAAGCCTTAAATATACCGGCACATCATCCCGCTCGAGCAATGCATGATACCTTTTATTTCGATGAGCACCATTTATTGCGAACGCATACTTCGCCGGTACAAATTCGGGTAATGGAAAAACAGGACCTACCCTTAAGAATTATCGCGCCAGGTCGTGTTTATCGTTGTGATATGGATGTGACTCATACGCCCATGTTTCATCAAGTTGAAGGCTTGATGGTGGATACGGATGTGAGTTTTGCAGACTTAAAAGGTACCTTGTATAAATTTTTAAAACTCTATTTTGAAACTGATTTAGAAATACGTTTTAGACCATCCTATTTTCCGTTTACTGAACCTTCTGCTGAAGCGGATATTAGCTGCGTTATATGTCAAGGTGAAGGCTGTCGAGTCTGTAGTCATACGGGCTGGTTAGAGGTCTTAGGTTGTGGCATGGTGCACCCAAAAGTACTTGAATACGCAAAAGTGGATAGCGAGAAGTACACCGGATATGCCTTTGGCATGGGGGTAGAGCGGCTTGCAATGTTACGTTATGGTATCGATGATTTACGTCTATTTTATGAAAATGATTTGCGCTTCCTTGAGCAATTTAAATAAGCAAGATTTCAAATTAATAACCGTTTGTTAAGAGATTATAAATATGAAGTTTAGTTATAACTGGTTAAAAGAGTGGCTTGATTTATCAATATCTGCCCAAGAATTAGCAGATCAATTAACCATGGCAGGTTTGGAAGTAGATTCAGTCGCATTGGCTGCACCTAAGTTTGATTCGATCGTTATTGGTCAGGTTATGTCTGTGGAAAAACATCCAAACGCGGATAAATTACAAATCTGTACTGTTGATGTTGGTGATAATTCTGAAGAAAACTTAGTCATTGTTTGTGGCGCAAAAAATGTAAAAGAAAACTTTAAATATCCTGTTGCCCTTATTGCTTGTGTCTTACCAAATGGCATGAAAATCAAGAAGTCCAAACTTCGTGATGTGGAGTCTTTTGGCATGCTCTGTTCGGAACAAGAACTTGGATTAGCAGATTCAAGTTCAGGATTATTAGAGTTGCCATCCGATGCAGCCGTTGGTGCAAATATTCGCCAGTATTTAGATCTGGACGACACCGTAATTGAAATCGATATCACGCCTAATCGAGGTGATTGCTTAGGATTATCCGGTATTGCGCGTGAAGTAGGTGTGCTTACCAACACCAATTTGAAGCAGGCCGTTGTTAAAAGCCTAAAAGCGACTACAAAAAATATCTTTCCAGTAAAAGTCAGTGAAGCGAAAGCCTGCCCTCGATACGTAGGGCGTGTTATCAGCGACATAAATTCTAGTGCATTGACGCCTATGTGGATGCAAGAACGGCTGCGTCGATGTGGCTTACGCAGTTTGGGCCCACTCGTTGATGTGACTAACTATGTTCTACTCGAATATGGTCAACCCATGCATGCGTTCGATCTGGAAGAACTCAGTGGCTCAATCGATGTGCGTTACGCCAAAAAGAAAGAGAAACTGACCTTGTTAGATGGCAAGAAAGTTTCACTCGATGAAGATGTTTTGGTTATCGCTGACGACAACAGAATTCTTGCCTTAGCCGGCATAATGGGCGGTGAAGGTTCGGCAATATCTGATTCAACTAAAAACCTATTTTTAGAATGTGCCTTTTTTACGCCGCAAGCAATTGTCGGCCGAGCACGCCGATTTGGATTGCAAACTGACTCCTCTTATCGATTTGAACGTGGCGTCGACCCTGAATCACAATTGAAAATTATGGAGCGGGCAAGCCAATTGTTAATCTCAATTGTTGGTGGTTATGCGGGTCCGGTGATTAATATTAGCAGTGCGACAAATTTACCTAAAAAAGAACCAATCATTTTACGCCAAGAACGAATTACGCGGGTTTTGGGCGTTGATATCGCCTGGAAGCAAAGCAAGGAAATACTAACCCGTTTAGGTATGAAAATATCAGGCGGCAAACAAGAAGGTTGGAAAGTACAAGCGCCAACATTTCGATTTGATGTCAGTATAGAGGCGGATCTTATCGAAGAAATTGGGCGTATTTATGGATACAATAATATTCCAATGCGTCTTCCTCAAGGTAGTCTCAATATATCACCGCGCTCGGAAGCAAAACTAACAATAAATGCGGTGCAAAATTTGTTAGTTAATCGAGGTTTTCAAGAAGTTATCACTTACAGCTTTATTGACGAAAAAAGCCAAAAACACATTCAACCGGAAATTGAAGCAATCAAATTGGCCAATCCTATGTCTGCCGACATGGCCGTTATGCGTTCGAGTTTATGGCCAGGTTTATTGCAAGCTATTCGTCATAATTTAAATCGACAACAAACTCGCGTTAGCATTTTTGAAACTGGCTTAAGCTTTTTACCTGATAGCAATAAAGGCTCGAGTGTTGAGAAAATTGAGCAAAAATTAAAAATTGCGGGCGCAATGGCGGGATTCGTTAATAGTGAGCAATGGGATATTAGTAAACGCAAAGTCGATTTTTACGATTGCAAAGCTGCGGTAGAGGCTATACTAAAATTAGCTTGTCAAAAGGAAGATGTTAAGTTTAAAGCAACACCTAATCCAGCCTTACATCCAGGCCAATCTGCACAAATAATTAGAGCTGGACAAGTGATTGGGTGGCTTGGTAAACTCCACCCAGAAATACAGAAAAAACAAGAGCTTAGTGAAGAAGTTTTGCTGTTTGAATTAGATTTTGAAAGTTTACAAGAAGTGGCAATTCCGGTATTTAAGCCACTTTCTAAATACCCATCAATTCGGCGTGATTTAGCAGTTTTGGTTGACGAGGATATTAGCTCGAACCAGGTTTGTGAGACAGTTCATGCGGCGATTCCAGATCAGCTGCAAGAAATTCGAATATTTGATGTATATCGTGGCGAAGGTGTTGAAATTGGTAGAAAAAGTCTTGCTTTGGGCTTGATTTTACAGGATTCTTCGCGCACTCTTGTAGATCAAGAGGTCGATACTGCAATCGAGTGGGTTGTAGTTAAACTTAAGCA
>QIKQ01000315.1 GCA_003233075.1 Gammaproteobacteria bacterium | reverse complement strand
AACAGCAAGCGCTTGATATACAAAAAATCCAGGCTTGACGCGCAATGTTGGCGACAATTACTTAATTCGGGCGAGAACCCCATCGAGTTCGTCAGAGCTATTATATTTAATTATGAGCTTACCTTTTCCTGATGCTGAATGCTGAATTTGCACTTCAGCACCAAATTTTTCTGACAAATCATCTTGTAAGCGTCTAATATCCGGATCAATTTTTGATGCGCCAACGGCCTTGGATGATTTTGGCGATTTGTGTTGGCCACGAACAAGTTGCTCAGTATCACGAACTGATAATCCTCTGGCGACAACCTCCATCGCGGCAGAATACTGCTTATCTGCTTTAAGCGATAAAAGCGAGCGTGCGTGACCCATTTCAATTGTGCCGTCCTCAACAATATTTTTTACGCGCTCATCAAGTTCCTGGAGACGCAATAAATTGGTGACACCTGTGCGTGAACGACCGACGGCTTCCGCGGCTTGCTGGTGAGTCATTTTAAATTCGTCAATCAAACGCTGTAAGGCACGTGATTCTTCCATCGGGTTTAGATTTTCGCGCTGAATATTTTCAATCAAGGCCATCGCAATGGCTGCGCGATCTGGCACATTTCTAATAACACATGGGATCTGGTGTAAACCCGCCATTTGTGCGGCACGCCAGCGCCGCTCGCCAGCAATAATCTCGTACTTATCCGACGATATAGGCCTAATAACAATAGGCTGCACCACTCCCTGCTCACGTATAGAGTCAGCAAGCTCTTCCAAGCTTTCTTGATGCATATTAATTCGAGGCTGATATTTGCCCCGCTGAATTAGATCGACGGCGACATTGGCTAGCTCACCTTCTGGCGTTCCTTCCTTAAACTTAGAGTCGACTGCTTTTACAGCCGGAGCTGCTTTTTTCGCTGGTTCTGGGGGTTTTTCTTTTTTGTCTGGTTTTGCTTTAGTTATGCTTGAGCCGCCTAATAAAGCGTCAAGCCCTCTTCCCAAGCCTTTTTTACGTGCCATACAGTTCCCGTTCCCGTAGTGTCGTTATAACAATTATAACGGAATTTTTGCAATTAGGCTGGTGTGGCTATATCTTGAGCTTTTTTTGCTTCTCGTCGCAATATTTCCCCAGCTAACGCCAAATATGAAAGTGCTCCTCTCGATGTTCGGTCGTATTGTAACACGGGCATGCCGTGACTGGGCGCTTCTGCTAACCGAACATTACGTGGAATAATAGTACGATATACTCGGTCGTCAAAATGGACTATTAATTGGGCAGACACCTGATTAGCAAGGTTGTTACGAGGATCAAACATAGTACGCAATAAACCGTCGATCTCAAGGTCTGGATTGACTGCGCCTCGAATTTTATCAATTGTATCCAATAACGCAGTCAAGCCCTCTAAAGCATAATACTCACACTGCATAGGGATCATGACACCATCTGCTGCTGCCAAGGCATTAATGGTCAACATATTCAGTGAAGGCGGACAATCAATCAACATATAATCGTAACGATCTCGCACTGAGTTCAGTGCGTTTCTAAGCTTAACTTCACGCCCTTCGCCTTCCATTAAACCAACTTCAGCTGCGGTTAAATCGCCATTGCCAGGTAGAATATCGAAACCGCAATCATCTAAATGCAAAATGACATCTGAGGTTTCTTTCTCACCCATAAGCACATCGTAACTAGATGACTCCAATTCGTTTTTATTGACACCGCAACCCATCGTGGCGTTACCTTGCGGATCCATATCTATCAGCAAAACGCGTCGTTTAGTCGCAGCCATTGACGCAGCTAAATTGACTGATGAAGTAGTCTTGCCAACACCGCCTTTTTGATTTGTTACCGCAACAATTCGACTCATAATAATAGATACCTGCTATGTCTTCTTAAGAGAATGCTCTTTTGAGACCTTTGCACGAATGCTGCGAAGCCTGATTACTGCGTTAAAAGTCTCCTCAAAATGCTCATTTACTCCGTGTAAACTACGCTTTCTCGTCGCCTTTTGCCTTGTTCTCTGACTTCTCGCTATCCGTGCAACGGTCTCCTTTTATGTGTTATTTAAATTTTAAAAACCACTCTACGCATATGCACTGGATACACTCTGCACGGCTCGCCGCGCCTGTGCAAACCCTGCGCTGTTTAGTGTTAACAAAATCAACTAATTCGTATATTTGATTTTTATAATACCTATCCGCTTGCGTCATTATAGGCATTAAGTTGATAGTTTTCTTAACTTGCATCCGATATTTTTAAATTTCGCTTGCTTTACTCGCCATTTTTTAAAATCTAACGCCTAACCCGCATGTTAATTTGACGCATAATAGTAGTCAAGAAAGGCTTACAACCGTTTATCAAAGTAGAGACCATCTTCACACAGTAAGGTGCTACTCCTTCACATTTTTAGCTGTAATTCACTAAATTATGGTTTTCTAATTGAGTTCAGCCGCTTACTTTCTCTTAACGAAGATTTCACCTGAATATTGGATCAAGACCCATTGACTCAATTAAATAATGAATATTGCTTATAAATCACCTAATCCAAAGCCTGCGAGCTAATATCGCTATAACCACTGTGTCATTGATGATGCCCACAATCAAAATTTTGATTAGTTTGAGCACAATTATTGTTTGCCCAATAAATTTGAACCTTCACGCCACAACTATGTCCCTTAATGTTAGTAATTTGTAAGTTAACGAGAGTAAGCTGCTTATTAGTACTTTAGTTCAAATTTTTGTAGAGGTTTAAGTGATTTAACAAATAATTATCTACTAATAATATTACCTGACGTACTGCCGCTTTCTAAATACTTATTAGGCAACCCCTGAAATAAGAGCTTCCGTAGAATTTGATATTCACGAATATTGTCCAAAATGAACTCTATTGTATCGTCTACATTGCCATAGGATAGATTTATACTTAAAATTACAAAATAGATTGTTAGACACGACTGCAAATTAAATCACGAAAAATAAAGGAGCCTAATTAATCGATATCAAGGATGTAGCCTACTTTAGGGATACCCTTCCTTTCATTCGAATATGCGCAGTAGCCGCAATAAAATCGGAATGTAAAATCTAAGTACATGCAGACAAATCTAAGTAACGCACAGATTAGAGCGACCTAAACTTAATAAGTGTATTGAATAAAGTTTTAGTAGGAGTTGAAGCGTGAGTAACTTGCTATACTTGATTGGTCAATTAAAGACATAAAGATTGCTAAGACAATAAAGATATAAAGCTTAGCTTAACTAAGCCTTAAGTAGCAGAACTATGGTACAAAAAAACTGGTTTAGAAGCTATTATTAACAAAGATTTGAATCTCGTCACGTTATCGACAAGGTAGACATTGTTTTTATTTGGATTACGGACAAGAATAATCAATTACTGTTTAATAGTAATAATATATTTAAGAAAGTCAGCAAGATAGATAAGGTTTAATTTAGTAACAAGAATACCGATCTCGGAAAACGAGCAGTCTGAAACACGAAGAACAGAATCATTATTTAAAAATTACATTAGAGAAACTAGCCAAAGTGTATCAACAGAAACAAAAATTTATTTTTATATTTACTTTAATGATTGGAGGCAATCATGGGCTTACGCCTTAAATTCAATATCTTGTTGATTTTCACTTTTCTCATCGGCATTTCGATCGCAGGTGTTATTGCCTACAAGATATTAGAGCAAAACGCGGAAGAAGAAGTGAATCAGCTAGCGGGTGTTATGATGAGCTCAGCGAATGCGATGCGCCAATATACGATTCGTCAAATCAAACCCTTGCTTGTCGCCCAACAAAAACAAAGTGAAACCTTTTATCCGCAAACCGTACCCGCCTATGCTGCAACCCAAACGGTTGGTATTATGCAAAAGAAATTTAAGGAGTACCGCGAGTTTTCTTATAAAGAAGCTACAATTAATCCGACTAATCCGGACAACCGAGCCAGTAGCTGGGAAGAAGACATCATCCGCTGGTTTCGAAATCAGCCAGCAACTGTCGCACCTAAACGCGGTATTCGACAAACCCCAAATGGCCCCTATATGTATTTAAGCAGTCCAATTCGCATTACCAATCAAGCCTGTTTAGGTTGCCATGGCCATCCTGATAATGCACCTTTAGCAATGAAAGCCAAATATGGTTCAGTGAATGGTTTCGGTTGGAAAATAAATCAAGTCGTTGGTGCGCAAATCGTCTCTGTGCCAATGACCGTACCCTTTGCCCGAGCTCAAAAAACGTTTGCGACTTTCATGGGGTCTTTAATTGGCGTCTTTATTTTTGTCGCCTTCTTATTAAATATATTTTTAAATACGTTCATTATTAAGCGAATTAAACGCATGTCGAGTATCGCCAATGACATTAGCCTCGGAACTGGCCAATCAAAAGAATTTGTCATCAAGGGTACAGATGAAGTCGCTTCATTAGCGAAATCATTTAATCGAATGCGTAGAAGCTTAACAAGCGCTATGGATATGCTTGAAGAAACCACCGGAAACTTTACTCGATTGCAATAAGGACTAGCAGCGAAAATGTTCACAATAATAATTAGGTAAAAAAAATGAGTAAAACATTAACTCCAGGGCAAACACTAGGCAAATATCGCATAGACGATATTTTAGGCGCTGGAAATGTTGGTATTGTCTATAAAGCTTATGACCCTACTATCGATAGAGTCGTCGCAGTTAAAACTCTTCATGACGAACTGCTTTCAAGTGATCGTGGTGAAGAATTTAAAAAACGTTTTATCCAAGAAGCGACGGCGGCGGCTCGCTGCCAACACCCTAATATACTCACCATTTTTGAATTTGCCGAAGACTCTGGCATTCCCTTTATTGCCATGGAATATGTTGAAGGCGAAGAGCTTAAAAAGTTTTTAAAAGACTTTATACGCTTTAAAATACAAGATATTGTCGTCATTACCCAACAAATATTAGCAGGCTTGAAATTTGCGCATTCACAAAATGTGATCCATCGAGACATTAAACCTGCGAACATCCTTTTGCTAAAAAGAAAGCAAGTTAAAATAACTGATTTTGGTGTGGCAAAAATACAAGCCGAAATTAAAACCGAGAAAAAATCCAAGAAGACACGAATCATCGGCACGCCAAATTATATGTCGCCAGAACAATTTAAGGGCAAAGAATTAGATCATCGAACTGATCTGTATGCGGTTGGCCTTATTTTATTTGAACTACTTTCACGCACAAAAAACTTAACTGGAACGGAAGAAAGACCCAGAGGTTTCCATTTACGTGACCAAGACAATGTGAAGAAAGATTATTTGCAAAGATTCATACACAAAGAATTTATCGATCTAATTTATATTGCTTTACAAGATAATGCGAATAAACGCTTTCAATCCGCAGCACAATTTTCGACTGCCCTACTAAAATCATATAAGACTTATCTTTTAGCACACGAAACCATTAAAAATAAACCAATAGGCATTAGTGCATCAGCGACGCCGCCTGTTTCCGCTAGCATGGTTAACACAGCAACTGAACCACAAGCAGCTCAGCCTTCCAGTCTTGGTAATAATTTACAGATTGCTCAACAGCGTGTAGCAAATACTCAGCAAGCCAGTATTGGACAAGCCGGATTTACTGCCACAACGATTGCTCAGGAACAAACTCTGATTTGGCCAAGCGAAATGATCGCCCAACTTGATCGCAGCTTAGCTGAATATATTGGTCCTTTTTCTAAAGTACTCGTTAAACAATACTCACAAAAATACGCCAATATAAAAAACTTTATTGAAAATTTATCGCAGCGTATTCCAGATGATCATGATCGCAAAAATTTTATTAGCTCCGCCACACAAATTTGCGATGGCTCCGTTCCAGAGGTGACAGGTGATGCCACTCATGATTCAACCCAATCAGGTGAAGCCAGCGGCGATGGCACGAGCATTATTTTCGCAGCTGAAGTTCTCAAACTTGCTGAAGCCGAACTCGCTTTTTACGTTGGCCCCATAGCTCGCGCATTAGTGATTAAAACTTCGACACTAGCAACTAGTCGTGGCGATTTATATCGCAAATTAGCCAGCTACATTCCTGATTCAATTGAGAAAAATCAGTTTCTAAATAGCATGCCGATTTAAAACGGTGTGGAGACATGTATGCCATCTCTTCATACTTTTTAACAACTACCCCAACCACCTAACTCTTAGTCGGCAACTTAGCTTGCCAAGCTCAAAAAACTGCTTCGAAATATTTGATTTAATTTGAACCGATGTGATTTAATAACTACCAAGAGGGCACTCTAAAAATTAGCAATTTTGCTCTCAGGCAAGGCGGAGGTGGTTTTAAAAGCGCAGTTTATCGCTGCGCGACCCCGCATTTTAAAAAGTCCGACAACGCCGCCCGAGGGCAATTCTTAGAGGTGCCCCAGACTGTGCCTTAGCTAACAGGAATAAGTAATGTCAGATATAACAGTTTTAAAATCTTTTAGTGTATGGGATAGAACAACACGTTGGTTTCATTGGATAAATTTCTTATGTGTGCTTAGCTTAATTATCATTGGTGTTTTAATTCTAAACAGCAAGGCTCTTTACATTAGTTTTACCGGTAAATTTAATCTAAAAGTCATACACGTCACTATCGGCTATGTGCTAATTTCCAATCTTTTATGGCGAATAATTTGGGGCTTCATCGGCGGTTACTATTCACGATGGCGACAATTTTCACCTTTCAATTTCGCCTTTTGGTCTTCTTTAAAACAATACATAAGTGGCTTTCTTTCTAAAAAAGGTGCGCCCTCTTATAAAGGCCATAATCCATTAGGTAAAATAATTATTATCGCTATGTTTGCCGCACTCATTACTCAAGCGACAACTGGCTTAGTCCTTGCCGGAACTGATATCTACTACCCGCCGTTTGGTAATAACATCAAAGCATGGATTACCGGAGACAAGCCAAATCTTGATGTCAGCGAACTAACTGCTTACAATATTAATAAACATATTGATCTAAAACTTTTTGCAGACATGAAAAAATTTCGCCGAACCTACGTGAATATTCATCTTTATTCATTTTATACCTTATCCGTACTAATTTTAATTCATATTTTCGGTGTAATCGTAACTGAAATACGCGAAAAGAACGGTATCATCTCCGCCATGTTTACTGGCAAGAAGGTCTTTCCGCACGACAAGGACCCGGTTGATTAGAATGGGGTCGGACCATGGAAAAATACTGTTTTTATAATCTATTTCTCGATTATATAGGGTATTTTATCGCTTAGAGTGCCCTTTTTGATAGCAAAAACACGCTTCTAACCCTTTTTGATAGCAAAAACACGCTTCTAAGAATTTTAATCAAACTATTGTCGCCATCTAAAAAACAACTCAATACTTTCGATCTCTCGAGTGAAAGTGGACCCTGTATACTTGGCAGGCGACAGAGTAAACAATTGAATCCAGGAGATCCTTCGCAACCTGAGGTTGCTCTGGACGCTTTCGCGCAATTGAATTTTGGAGATTGCCACAAAGTGTTCTACGAACACTTTTACGCAACGACGCAGAGGAAGTCGTGTTTTAAAACGATTGAAGATTATGATTGAATTTAAGTCCACCCCGGCGCTGAAGAGCCGGGCTATAGTGCCGGTTACAGATTAAGCAATTGAGATTGTCACAAAGCGTTCTACAAACACTTTTCGCAACGGCACAGAAGGCTGGGGAAATTGACTTCCTGTACTCGGCGATTTCCAATCGCCTCCTACAGGCTACGCAAGATTTTCAAACGCATCTTTGAGACAAGTCATGCCTTGCTCAAAGGTTATTTTTTCAAAGTCTCTGTAGCCCGTATGGAGTCAAGCTGAATTGATGATCAGGGTGACGTAATGCAGGGTGGGTTTTAATTCAATGATAAGACCCACGCATTGCTTGAATTTCCCCGCATTTCGCTCACGTTGTTTGCTGCTTGCGGGCTACTTTATTAACCTAGCTTGAATTTTTTCACTTAAGGCAAGGCATGCCTTGTCTCTACAAGTGTTTTTCTGTTGCGGTCAACATCCCAGCAGATTTTACAATACCGATATGTCGTTCAGCATTAACGCCAGGAACATCTATTCTAATAACTTCAACTAATTCATCCGAGTTTTCTATTTCATCTATTTCAGCTAGCGGATAGGTGCCCTTCATAGCTAGAATTATCCCTGAGTCCTGACTTAAATGCGTGGCTTCTTTCATTAAGTTGCCGATTGACGAGAAAGCACGTGACATAATAGTATCGAATTTTATATCAGGAATGTATTCTTCAACTCTTGATTTAACAACGCTGACATTATCTAAACGCAGCTCTTTTACGACTTGAGTCATGAAACGAGTTTTTTTACCGTTGCTATCAAGTAAGGTGAAATCTAAATCTGGCAAACACAAAGCCAGGGGAATCCCAGGTAAACCAGCACCAGAACCTATGTCCAAAACATAATCGCCTTTGACGTAAGGCAAGATAGACATTGAATCGAGCAAATGACGTGTAATCATTTGTTTTGGATCACGCACTGCCGTTAAATTATAAGTGCGATTCCATTTCGCAAGCAAATTAATATACTGAATCATTTGATCCTGAACACCATCTTCGATATCCATGCCAAATGAACTAATTCCTTCTGATAACTGATTTTCCTGAGCCATTTTTGTCTACTACTTCTTGGTTGCCATAATTGCAAGATCGGTGAATTTATTCAGCGCGCCTGTCATTTTCTTTACGAATTTGGCGCGGTCCTTAATATTATGCCGGTTAGCGACATAACTTGGGTCATTGTAAGTGAGCCATACCTGGCCCTTCTTATCTTGCCAAGCCAGTGCCTTCATAGGTAAATCTATTCCAGCAGTTTGATTACTCGTAAAAAAATGACTGCCTAATTTTGGGTTACCAAAAATAAGTAATTCAGTTTTACGCAAATCAATTTTAGCTTTTTTTGCGCCACCTGTATGAGAAACACGCGCAAAAATAGTAATACCCTTCTTTTTTAATATTGCTTGCAAGCGCTCAATCGTTTTGTCTGCAGAATGATTTGATTTTTTAGTAATCAGACCATCGCTTTTTTCACCAGCAAAGACTGGATTTAAAATAAACACTGCGAGAACTATTAGAATAAAACGTTTCATCGCTACTCCTCCTATTTATTTGCTTATTAAATATAATTATGTACATTCAGTTTGAGCGATATTTATTGAAAAGGTTCCAATAATCCATCTACTCTAAGCTTAGTCAGATTTCCTTTGAACGCGAATCATTTTGAAAGTGATGTACAAATAAATTAAGCTGCTTAATTCGCGACCCACTAATCTATAGTAATTTCCTACTGGTTTATCCAATTCAGGCTAGGAGAATTAATGGGTTTTCGATCATGCTACAAAATAAACATACAAATAACAGTCACCTAAGTCACTCAAAATCCATCTAATTGTAGAAGTGTCCTTTTAATATCATAAAATTTCCTTTTAGTATTCAATATCGCATATGGGGCAATGTTTGTGTTTTTAAAACAAAACAACTCATTCAACCCGCTTTTCGTTTAGCTCGATATTTTTTCAAATACACAAGCAGCAATGAAACCGCAGCCGGTGTTACACCGGAAATGCGAGAAGCTTGGCCAATGGTTTCTGGCCGCTGTAAAGCTAATTTTTGCCGAACTTCATTTGATAAACTAGTTGCTAGCTTATAATCAAAATCATTTGGTATTTTTTCTGCCTCAACTTTTTGTAAACGCTTAATTTCAATTTCCTGACGATCAATATAACCAGAATAACGAGCTTGAATTTCAATTTGCTCAATACTACGAGAATCAACAAGCGGTTCCGCCATATCCACTAATTCAACCAAATGGCAATAGCTGATTTCGGGCCTTTTTAACAAATCAATTAATTTCGACTCGCGTGATAAAGGTTTACCAAATAGTTTAGTCATTTTTTCAGCAGATAATTTTTTAGGATGCACCCAAGTATCATTTAAGCGTTGTTGCTCTGTTACGACCGAATTTTGATGAGACTCAAAACTTCGCCATCTAAAATCATCAACCAGCCCGAAATCTCTACCAACCTTAGTCAAACGTAAGTCAGCATTATCTTCACGTAAATTAAGCCGATACTCAGCGCGGCTAGTGAACATTCGATAAGGCTCGTTAGTACCGCGAGTCACTAAGTCATCAATTAATACACCAATATAGGCTTGATCACGCCTTGGAGACCAGACTTCTTTTTCCTGACTTTGCGCGGCGGCATTCATGCCGGCCACTAAACCTTGCGCAGCGGCTTCTTCGTAACCCGTTGTACCATTAATTTGCCCAGCAAAAAATAAGCCGGCAATAAACTTAGTTTCGAGAGATGACTTTAAATCTCGTGGGTCAAAATAATCATATTCAATCGCGTAGCCAGGTCGAGTAATGTGCGCGTTTTCAAATCCTTTAATTGATCTTACAAAATCATATTGCACGTCAAAAGGTAAGCTAGTTGAGATACCATTTGGATAGAGCTCTTTGCTATTTAAACCTTCCGGCTCGACAAATATTTGATGTGATGAGCGGTCAGCAAATCTAACTACCTTATCTTCAACAGAAGGACAATATCTCGGTCCAACGCCCTCAATGACACCTGAATACATAGGCGAACGATCCAATCCGGCTCTAATAATTTCATGCGTTTTAGCATTTGTATGAGTAATATAACAACTAATTTGCTGCGGATGATGATCAACATGGCCCAAATAGGAAAACACAGGGACAGGTGAGTCACCTTTTTGCTCTTGCAATATTTCGAAATTAACCGACTTTGCATCAATCCGAGGCGGCGTGCCCGTTTTCAAGCGTTCTACCCTAAAAGGCAGGGCTCGTAGTTTTTCAGCTAGCTTGTTTGAAGGCGGGTCACCTGCCCGACCACCTTGATGATTTGATAACCCTATGTGAATTCGGCCACCTAAAAAAGTGCCTACGGTTAGTACTACCCTGGGCGCAAAAAATTGCAGTCCCATTTGAGTTACCACACCATTAATTCGGTCGTTACTTATAATTAGATCGTCAACAGATTGCTGAAAAATAGCTAAGTTAGGTTCAGATTCAAGTTTATTACGGATGACTCGCTTGTATAGTTCGCGATCAGCTTGCGCCCGAGTAGCACGAACAGCCGGACCTTTGCTAGCATTGAGAGTCCGAAATTGAATACCCGCATGATCTATCGCTTGCGCCATAAAGCCACCAAGCGCGTCAATTTCTTTTACTAAATGCCCCTTACCAATTCCGCCAATCGCTGGATTACAGCTCATTTGCCCAAGTGTTTCGATATTGTGCGTTAAAAGTAAGGTTTTACAGCCCATGCGCGCAGCAGCCAACGCCGCCTCTGTGCCAGCGTGACCTCCACCAATAACAATGACTTCAAAACTCTCTGGGTAATGCATTTACTACACTAGGATATTAAATTAGAAACTCAATTTTACGTTGAAATTCGTGACTTAGCTAGCGTGAATGCTAAAAGGATACAAACAAATTACAATTCGGGATACAGCTCGGTAATAAGTCTATCTTGACGTCCTGCACTTTTGACCAGCGAATGCCCGAGTCACGAAGTCGAGGACAGTTCTTTCGAAGATTGAAGGAACTTATTTTCCTGTACTCGTCCGTTCTTCAAACGACCTCCTACAGGCTACAATATTGATTAAAATAACTTGATAAATTTCGTGTCGTGTTCTTCGATTAGCTACTCGTCAGTAAAAACCCGTTTTAGTTTTTCTTCGATAGGAAAGCAGTGTGCGCTTTTATCGCGAAAGGCCGACTTAGGTCTTCGAATTTCAAAATCAACTCTCGAATAAATACCCTGCGGGTGCAAGCGTATTAATTGCAAATGACACTTACGCTTATTTCTAGACGTACGAGCTGATACCAAATAATTATCGTTTTGTTTCGGCGTAAATGAAATTGTATACTCACAAGTCCCAAGCCGTCCTCGATTTAATCCATAACGAAATGCAATTTTTCTACGTGAATTGATTTTGATTTTTTTTAAATTGGCAGAACTATTAAACGATATTGTTCTTCGTTGTTTGCACAATAAACCTTGTTCGAACAAATAAATATTAGCATGCATATCTGATTCGTTTTGAAATGTGATTGTCGCCGTGGGCCCTGAAGAAGGTTCTTTATAAAGAGCTGGCTTTGCGAAAGCAGAAGAAAAAACAGAAACACAATATATACTAAGTACGATTAAACGCTTGGTAAAGAAAGGGCTGCACACACGCTCTTTAATCTGTTCCATAGCTATCTACGCTTTTCTCTAGTTATTATATTTTATGATACTTCTCATTCTAACAGCTATTTACTAATAATTTCGCATATTTGATCACATTTATTCTTGGTCTATAAGTTAAGTGATTGATAATTAGATATTTATATGGTTATTAAAGGCAAATGCAAGTCTATCTTAAAATCCAGCCACTCACATTTTAGTAGTGAGTTTATTATTAGTCTTTGATTCATTAAGCAATAGGATGGACAAATTCGATATACTTTGACACTAGTAACTCAACAATAAAATCCACTTATCATTAAAAGATTGTAGGAAAAACACTCTCCTTAAGACACAGCCAATTATAATGTTTCAATTTACATTACTAATTAAGTCTCTTTTAAAATAAATCAATTATTTTTGTCTAATTACTTGCCGCCACTGCGTTAAGTAGCACATAATAGCCTCTGACAATAAGAATAGTTAAAACAGATTTAGTCTTACTAAAAATGATAATTAATAGTTTTTGCTTAAGCGACTAGAAACTAAAACCTTTAAGGGGAAAGGTATGATTCAAGTTGAAAACGCTGATAAAACAATTCTCGAAAGTATGGGTGTGTTTGAATGGCCTGTATGGAGTAAGGAAGTTTCTGAGTTTCCTTGGCAATATGACTGTGCGGAAATTTGTTACTTAGTAGAAGGTGAAGCAATAATCTCACCGGATCAAGGCGAACCAGTAACAATAACGAGTGGTCAATTGGTTCAATTTGAAAAGGGTTTGTCATGTACTTGGAAAATTATAAAACCAGTTCGCAAACATTATCAATTTGAATAAGAAAAACCTTTAGTAATTCGAAAAAGTAACTATTCTAAATAATTAAAATTATATCGATCGAAAAAAGGTGATTAAAAATGGCTGCGAGAATTACACTAATCTGCGTATTGTTAAGTTTTTTTACATTCAGCTTTGCTGAAATATCAAACGAGAATTTTATTAAAGGATTTAAAAAACCCTTTCTTACCAATGCCTGCAATAAAGATGGCGTCGTACGTCGTTGCTTCAAAATAGACAATCAGCAATGCAGAAGCAATATCAACCAGGTTTATTCTGTCTGTAAAACACAAATGAAGAAACAAATGCCCACTGTCGTTAAAACGGTTTACGAATCACGTATGTGGGGTTCTAAGCTAGCTATGTGTGTTGTCCAGCAACTAAAAGTTGCAAATGAAAAATTATTTTACAAAAACGTTTCAAATTGCAGTGGTATCAAATAATATTTTACCAGCGCCATAATTAAACCCCATCGTTGCATAAAATGCCGGTAAAAATACAGTGAAACGTTCCTGATCCGATATTTTATGCAACGATGAGGTAAACTAGAGTACTTTATACGCTTCGAGACAAGGCATTCTTTGTCTTGACGAGTTAAACAATTGAATTTTGGAGATTGCTTCAAACGCTCTGCGTTTTCGCAAAGACGCAAGGTCGAGGATAGCTTCACCGCCTCTTTTAATTGCACCCCAAGCTAAATCATTGAATTATAAAGATCCCACGCATCCTCCGGATGCTCTGGACGCCAAAGCGAATCAAAATAAAACGTACTTCCAAACAGGCAATTAACTAAAGGATTGTTAGTTTCGACCGATTATCTATAGAGACACAAAAAATAGGTTATCGTTATGAAATATCATTACCCAACGCCACAAGAACTCGGTATGAAAATACCGATCCAACTGATCTCTGAATTATTTTGTAAAGGATTTGAGCACGCTCTTAAGGGTTACAAAATAACAGAAACTAAACAATTGAGGGCGTCGTATCGAGCTGGCTATCGAGCCGGAAAATTATATTTAAAAGAAATACGCCGACAACAAGGCATACTTGAATTCCCTCTGGTAGGAAAAATTACAATAAAAGCTGCCTAGCCCACATTTCTCACAACCCATCTACTGCGACGGCCCAATTGCATACTATGACTCGTTTTCACTCGGTCCAAGCGCTCGACATAGTGTCGACTATGCCTGCGCACTTG
>QIKQ01000253.1 GCA_003233075.1 Gammaproteobacteria bacterium | reverse complement strand
TGAATGGAAACCAGCTTACTCATACTTTGGCATTTTAAAACCAACAGTTCGCACACTAAATCTGATAAGAACATACCTATTTGTTTGGCTGTCCTCTAAATACTTTCTCTAAATACTCTCTCTCCTAAATAGCGCTCTAAATAGCGCTAAAATTATCAGCAATGTCGCCCAACGATCATCACATTTACAAACCAAAATATGATCGCAATTACTGCTACGTTCTTTTTGATTAACTAAACTTCGATACTAGCTAAATAAAAACAGCGTATACAGCAATCACTAGACAGAAAGTCGTGTAAGCAATCAGGTAATAAAGACCTTCTGCAATAATTTTATCGCCGAGAACTGGCGACTTTAAGGTATAATACTCGCTAAATTTCGACGCATACAATAGACAGGCAATGCTAATGATCGGCATAATTGAAACGAGAATTGCACTCAATAAAGATTGATTTGGACCAGACGCGAATGATTCAGCCAGACCAGGGAAAAAAACTTCGAGTCTAATGAGAACCACAAAATAGGCAATTAAAAGCATAACGCCTAAAAATCGATGAAATGAAATAAACATATCCCTCTGCCTCGAGCCCTCACATTTCCAGGCTCATTTAGTTATTATTATCGCTTTAATTCCTGCAATATTTGCTATTTGTTGATTTTGTATGATCAATATATAGTCTGCTTAAATATACCACTTCATACCAGGGAGTCAAAATGTATTTACTATTATTAGTAGGTTTTATATCTAATATGATTAATTTTGGGCTTGGCTAAAAACAAGAGTTTGCACGCGAATACCGCTTGACGTCAAGAATTGCTTCACTCAATCCTTAATAGAATCTTGTTTTTCCAATTAAAAGCCATACATATGAATTATGCTATATTTTAGGATAGTTTAAATGACAAACTCTATAATGCTAATACACCCCTATAAGTACGAAGGCATGTGGGTATTTGATGATGAAAAAACTGACCTAGTTCAAGAGCCTTTTGTGTCTGGTGCTGATGACATAATTGATAAAATGGTTTCAGATATCCCAAAAGCAGATGAAGGATTTAGTTTATTATTTTCATCGATGCCATTTCCTGGGCATCAAGCCGAATTTGAATGGCGAAGAGAAGAATCAGGAGGCAACTGGTATTACATCAAAAACTTAGGTATGGAAGGATGGTTATGTCCCGCGTTATTCAAGTATTTTTCAGACGCGCCTAAAAGCATTTATGCTCAATTTAAAGTTAAAGCAGTGTAATAGCAACGAGGAAACTAATGTCACTCCCACCTCTATCATTAACAGAAAATTTATTTTTGTAGTTTAACCCCATTACTAAGAATTATTTTAAATCTATGGTTAAAAACGAAACGAAACTAAAAAAATCAGTATTCGATAAATCGATAAACCTATTGCTAATAGTCCTTGTCCTTTATTTTGCTTACCGTTACATTGGCCTCCTTTATCCTTCTAGCAAGGTTAATAGTCCAGCTCAAGCAACAGCGATAATGTACTCCACAAAGTGGTGTCCAGCTTGCATAGAAGCACGCGGCTTTTTTTCTCAGAATAATATAGCGTACTTCGAATACGATGTAGACAAATCGGAGCAAGCCCGAAAACAATTTCTTCAGCTGGGTGGGCAGGGAGTTCCTTTGATTAGGATTGGTAATAAAACAATCTATGGCATGCAGCGCGAAAAAATACTACAAGCCATTACGCATAGCAAAAAATTGGTCAAGGAAATGGTAACTGGTCGGCCTGAATAAAGGGATAAACTTTTTAAAAGCATTTACTTAACTGATTAAAGTGTGATTTAAAAATGCAAGCAAAGGCCGACTATGCTGTAAAAAATTTGCATTTTAGCAGCGATTGTTTCTGAAAAAGACGTATTTTGAGATGGATACAAGGCAGCCAAGCGACCCGGAGTGCAGTTTACACGAGAGTAAATGAGCACCGGAAGCGCTTGGCGAACGAAGTTGACGCTCAAATACGACTTTTTCAGAGACAATTAACTAGGAAGAACAACTGACAGACAGCCGACTAGCCCAATCCGGAGGAAAGCCAGCGTATTTCTCATTTTCTGGCTGCTCATCAAATGGTTTTTCAAGTAAATCAAATACGCGACTAATCTCAGAATAATCTTTGTCGTCTTCGGCTTTTCGAATTGCAGTTTCAGCCATATAGTTTCGCAGTATGTATTTTGGATTAGTCGCTAGCATTTTCTTTTCTCGTATCCCGTCATCTAAATCTTCTTTACCGAGACGATTGGTATAAGACCTGGCCCATTCATCAAACTTATCTCTCTGAATAAACAAATCTCGAATAGAATTATTATCAGCAGATGATCTGAATTTGCAAAGTTGGCGATACAAAATAGTAAAATCTACCTTGTCTTCCGCCATCAATAAATGTAAGTTATCGATTAAACTTAGATCACTCTGCATCGATTCATTAAATCCAAGTTTCTTTTGCATTAAACTCGAAAAATATTGATCATAACTGGAATGATATGTTTTTAATATTTCTGTGGCGATTTCCGCAGATTTTTCCGGGGTGTCAGACAAGAGTGGCAATATCGACTGCGCAAAACAACTCAAATTAAAAAGACCAATTTTAGATTGTTGATTATAGGCGTAACGTCCTTGGTAATCAGAATGATTACAAACAAATGTGGGCTCATAGGCTTCCATAAACGCAAACGGGCCATAATCTAATGTTAAGCCTAATACCGACATGTTATCGGTATTCATTACACCATGACAAAATCCAATGGCTTGCCACTGGGCTATCAGTTTGGCAGTACGGTCTACAATTATTTTTAACCAAACTGTGTATTGATCTTGACTAGTTAGTATTTCTGGATAGTGATTTTGGATAACATAATCTGCAAGTACAGCTAATTTCTCATGTTGATTTCGATAATAAAATACTTCGAATGAACCAAAACGTATATGCGATGGCGCAAGCCTTGTTAAGACTGCACCTCGCTCCATATTTTCTCGATACACCTCATCTTCGCTGACTGTCATGCACAAAGCAGTGGTAGTCGGAATACCCAGACCAAACATGGCTTCGCTGCACAAATACTCCCGAATGGTTGACCTCAATACTGCACGACCATCACCATTTCTAGAGTATGGCGTTAGACCAGATCCTTTTAGCTGAATCTCCCATTTTTCATCTTTAGTGTTGCTAAGCTCACCCAACATGATAGCGCGACCATCGCCCAGTTGCGGTACATATTGCCCAAATTGATGACCGGAATACAACATTGCAAGAGGGTCGCCACCCAAGACATGGCTACTTCCAGAAAAAACATGTAAAAAATCACTGCTTTTTTCAATGCCGGATTCTAATTCAAGTAATTTGCTCGCGCGGCGGTTGAAATGAACAAGTCTACTTGGCGACTTAAAAGGAGTTGGAGATACTCTGCTAAAATAGTCTTCACCTAAGCTAGAAAATGAATTACTAAATCTTAAATTTAAATCAATTTGACTCATACTGAATTTAATAAAATAATTTACCCACAGTCATTATCCCCTAATAGCCGAATTAGGGTTAGTAAAATTTCGCTTTACTGATATTTGCAAACTGTAAGAGATCAATACAACCCAGATCTGAAAATAATAGACCTCTGAAAATAATAGACCTAGGGATAGTAGGTTTTTATTCTTTCGCAATTACGCACATCAAAATGAAGCCAACTAACATCCAACTCAATACTGCTTATTAATTCGAATTTCGAGTCATTCGGCGTCGATAAAATATCCTTTCGAACCTCTTCCGCAGAGTATTTCTCAAATAAACAATCTGCAGCTCTACCAAATGTATGTTGGCTATAGGGCTTATAGTTAGGACTGCCTGGTATCCTTAAACCACTCCATTGCCTGCTGCCTCCCCAATACCAATTATTGACAGTCATTAATCCATAGTGCTCTCTTAAGCGGTCTAGGCTCATAAGCATGCTCTCATCTAAAGATTCCCAAGCACTTTCTCCACGTTCTAAATAAACTTCTTCTGGCACTAATTCATGCAGTGCAAAATAGGTACACTTGTACATCAATAGATCCCTCTCGATTATATATTATAATTATTTATTCTTGACATTTTTGATCATTTATCAAGTATTCGACAATACAGGTATGTCGCTTGGATTACATTTAAACTCTAATTTTTTTAATCAGTCTATTATATATCAAAGATAAACATAATTGGTATTAATTATAAAGAATATAATAAGGTAAGGCCAATTGTAGTTGATCTACTAATCGCTTGGAAATTCCCAGTCAGTGACCGAATTAAACTTTTCATTGCCGCTTTCTTTTTCGAAGACACTGCCAATTTTTGAATCTAGCAGTGGAATTATTGATTGATCATAGTTAGCGATTGTATTCACATCATAAAGCGAGTAATTATTGCTATCATCCATGTATTCTTCACTTTCAAAACCAGACATAAAACGCCAACCACTATCATCCTCGCTATCTGGCTTTTCTCGATACATAAATCGAACGGGAAAACCCTCTACGGTAATTTTATCCGTCGCTATACAACTCCCATAACCATCTATTAAAGTCTCTATTTCATCTTCTGAGAGCTTAAATTTCTTAGTCATCTTAATTAGCCCCTATTATCACACTGAATCAATAATAAGCAGTTGTCCCTGAAAATGTAATCCCGAATTTGAACTGAATGCCACTCAATAAGCTATTCCGTGCCAATAATTTTTTTAAACGATCTTTTTGATAAGCGAGAAAATCGATAACGGCCCTTACCTCGATAGGTATATTTAAAATAGCGTGTTCTGGGCCTAAGCCGCTGTCTTTTCTTTTGTTTCTTATATTGATATTTGGTAATTATATCTAAATAACCATCATTATTTATATCAACGAAATAACCTTTAGTACTCCATTTTTCATCGCCGTCTTCGCACGATGGTTCACGTATTAGTATGCGACTGCGAAAATAATTTTTATCACGAAATATATTAAATTCTAGTTTATTTTCATTGATAACAAAAAGAACCAAACCAGATTCTGGAACACCATAACACTGAGGGGTATGCATAATGTAACCAACCACACCCTTCTCATATTGAATTGAATAAAGAGCGTAAAATTCGTTATCTTTATCTGAAATGGCATTGAAATGAATTGGATTAAGATACAAATCATTAATTGATCGGTTACTGCTCACTAGCAAATCATTCGCATATTTTAAAGAAGTGAGGGCATGCAAATTTTTAGGCTCAAATAATTTTTTAAGCTTAATATAGTTTTTACTAAACGTACTTTCTAAAGTCTTGCCCAACTCATAAGTTGATTTGCTAACACTTATAACCTTAAAGTTATTTTTCCCTTTCAGTTTCGATATCGTTGCCCAAAAAGGTTCTGGATATATCCCCTTATACCAAGACTTATAATAATAGTGAATTCGTTTAGTCTTTGCATTGACTCTTTCAATCTTTAAGACAGCAATTTTTGAAAATGCATTGTAGCTCTTTCTATGTTGCCTTAGAGTCTCATATACTTCTTTATTATCTAATTTAAATTCAGGTTTATGCCAGCTAGATAGGTAATAATTTTGAAAATAATCAATATATTTTTTATTCTCTAACGCTATATCTTTTGCGCTAGCCGCTGTAACTAATAAAAGTAATACCACGTATAAAATGAGTTTTATTGTTTTTTTCATTTAGCTTCTTGTATACAAAATTTACGTTAATATAAGCCCAGTCTGCTATCTCCTGAGCAGCTAATTTAGCTATCCTCCATTTAACCTAGACTTAATCAGTTGATCGCTTTTTTAAGGTATAACCTCATGATTTGCCGTTATTATTAGAAGATCCCAGTTTCACCAAAAGAGAGCTTGCTACAACCTAAGGACAGCCCTGATTGCCCGCCTGACGTTATAAAAAAACTCCTTAAGGACCAGGCCATTAACTCGCTTTTTTATTTACTCAGTCGAACAATCAGAACTGCCATTAGGCTGTTCAACTGATGAATCTAGGTTCAGCTTCATATAAAATAATAACCAAAAAAACAGCCTAAGCCAAGTATTGTTTTAAAAATGGAAGTAACTGATTATCATATAGATATTTTGCTCTATCCCACCTTTCGATTATCGCTTAAGACCTATCCTATCTTACCTCCAACTAGTATTCTAAAGCTATAATAAATAGCTCAATTATCGTTGAACATCAATCGTCTTTTTGTTACAGTCAGAGCCAGTGCTATAAGGTGCGCCTGAGTCCGTGGAAAGGAGGATACCTCCACTTACAAATGAAAGACATATTTTGTCCTTCTTTTTCTTGAATTCGTGGGCGTCTGGAAATACTAGGAGGATAGTATGAAAGCACTACCTGCAAAACCTAATCTCGATCATTTAAAAAAACAAGCAAAAACACTTCGCTCAGCTTTTAGAAAATAAAGATCCAGAAGCGGCTAAAAATATCTCTAATTTCGACACCTGCTATGCTCAAAAGTCTAACGCCGACATTTTCGAGTCTAATTTTTCCATTCTTGATGCACAAAAAATTACTGCTTGAAAATATGGTTTTCCTAGCTGGAACAAGCTCAAACGATTTGTGGAATCGACTGGAAAAAAGTTTAATACAGAAATCAATAAGGACTTAATTAGGCTAAAAAAATCAGAGGATGATTTAGTTAAGAAATTATACGAAGCTCAAAAAACAGATCTCGCCTACCATCCCGAACTGCAACAATTACACATACAAAATGCAATAATTTTAGAGCAAATTATTGAGCAACATGGTTGGCCTGGCACATCGATGGTCGATGTATTAGGTTGCCGAGCTGCTTCGCAAATTGCCCAACATGCGATCAATACGCCAACTTTTCAAAGACGGTGTTTAACTTTAGTGACAGCAGCCGCGATGATTGACGAAATACCGTTGCGACAAGTAGCGTTAATAACAGATCGAATTTTATTTAATGAAAATAAACCTCAGCTTTACGGCCTAATTTCTGACTGGGATGAACAGGGAAAGTTAATAGTGCCAATGTTGGACGATAAAGATAAAGTCAATAAGCGGCGAGCTGAAATAGGGCTTTTACCTTTTGACGAAGACATGGAAATTGAAAACAAAAAACTAGAATCTAAACCTATCAAACCACCTCAAAACTGGCAGCACTATAAACTCAAAGGTCAGGAATGGGCGGAAAAAGTTGGTTGGCGTTAATGTTACTACTGGCTTAACACAACGTGCGACGAGCTTAGAGGGCGGCTACTTTGCTGTAGTCCGCTCTATCATTAGACAAACACAAGCTACTAGCCCGCTTTTCTCACAGCACTTCGTAGCGAGACGGTTCAAGGGTATGCTATGACACGTTTTCACGACCGAGAAGTGCGCAGGCAT
>QIKQ01000187.1 GCA_003233075.1 Gammaproteobacteria bacterium | reverse complement strand
CCCCACTTTGGATTTCAGAATGATGAACAAATAGATCCTTTCCGCCATCGTCCGGCGTAATGAAACCAAAACCTTTATCCGCATTGAACCACTTTACAATTCCTGTACTCATATTAAATTTTCCTCAATATAGATCGTTCGATTAACTTACTTATTACTTTAACTTCTTTGTAATTCATTAATAACTACACACATCAAACCTGGAACGCCTCGCTCATTTTTTGGGTACATATTGTACACATCAAATGAGGTGACGAAACACACCACAATGGTGCAATTGATTTAAAGTCAATCCCTAAGTTTAACTGCTCAAAGCACTCCAACTCAAGCACTTAAGAGGAGAAAGTGCGCGTAATAGGACAGAATGCTGTGTTTAAATGGCTCTTATTAGGAAAAGCTTATGAATGCGCTTGAGTTAGCTTGAGGTTATGAGCTAAGAACAACTTATAATGGACTTCAATACACGTTAATTGTTGCTACTGCGAAGTTGAGCTCATGCGCCATGCGCGATAGTTACCAAATTTCTTGTAACCCTGGTCTAATACATAACTTATAATTTTGCTAAGTCGAAAAAAATGTACAACAGATCCGGCTCTAATTATTTCATTGCCTTGCTTGTCAAAAACAATCAAAGTCGGTGCATAGTTAATGTTTAGTTTTTCGGCCCATTTTTTTGCGGTTAATTTTTTACCCTTGGGAGTAACGATCTGAGTATCTGCCCACATGTTTAATTGCACCACTTCAAAAAAACGCATTCGTTTTTTGGTTTTGAAGTTCATTAAGGGACCCGTGTGTAGGACATCACAAGCATGGCAGTTGCCCTGCTCGAAAAACACCATGAGTGGTTTGGCATTTTTAACTTTGCGACGATCCAGTTTAAACGGTGGCGGGCTAAAATAATTTTGCTTGTTCAAGCCAGCCAGTTTGTCAGTTAAATCTTTCTTCGCCCGACTTAAATAATCGCGAAAGCTTTCAGCGGTATAGTGCTTATCACGCGCATACTCCATTGCGGCCCGGAATCGATACGGCGATTGATAACCCACTAACTTTAATATCATTTGGCCACGCAAGTTATAAAAAATTAAGGTGGGGGTAAAATTTGCTTTTTGCTGTACTGCGAATTCTCGCTCTGATAATTCCTTATTATTAAAATCTACAACTGTTTTAGTGCCGCGTACATCAATGCCGATAACATCGAAGTTAGCTTTAACATACTTTAATACATCTTTTTTGGTGAAGTTATCATCAATAAATTTTTTACAATAGGGACAACGTTTTTGACCGAAGTATAATAAGACACCGCTTTTATTATTTTCTTTCGCTTCTTCTATATCAACCTTCAGCTCTAAAAAACTTAGTTTAAACCAGGCTGGATTTTCAATTGCGTGTTTTAATGGGAAATCGTCAAAATTAGCAGAATCAATCGATTTTGAATCGGCATAAAGAATAGGAATATATAAAAATGAAATTAACAAAAATACTTTGAGCAAAATACTCGCTGTGATAAACAATCGATTTATACCCAAAGTTTTACTCCTCGTTCTTACTAATTTAAGCATTTAAAAAATTCTGCAACTTGTTAACGACTATTTTATTCTTAAGATATGGCACCAGATGTTTGCAATAGTTCAACTATTTGCAAGTTACCTGTGTGCTGCGCAGCTTGCAAAGGGGTCTGCCCAGATTGATCTAAGCCATTTGGATCAACACCGGCCTGCAGCAATTGTCGAATTAAACCTATTTGCTGACTTCTAATGGCTGATATTAAAGTCCGTGTTCCTGTAGAAGAATGCAGATTAACCGTATTATCATCTTTTATCGCAAAATCATCGACCGGAGCAAATGGATCGACATCATCGTTAAGTGCCATGGACTCAACGTCATAGACATTTTCTTCACTTTGAGTTGTGAGAGCGTCCACTATGCGTCGACAAACTTTCTCGCTTCCAAAAAAGACGACATCGCGCTCGACACCGGTACCCACAAATTGATATCGTATTTTTAACCTGCCATGTTTGTAATCTATATGGGTTACTTCTATTCGATGTACAACTGAGAAATTACTTCGACGCAAACTACCACCAACGCCAGTTCGAGTTATAATTATTTTTTCGCCGCGGATGGAAATGTTGGTACGATTAAATGTAATCAAACCAATACTAAATAAGATTAAGCCAAGCATGCCAATTGAAATATTGTCGAAACGCCACAAACCAGTCATCATAATAAAGGAACCTATGACTACCGCTGCCATAGAAACCATTGGAATTCGTCCGGACAAATTTAAGTTTAATACGCTGGATTGTTTTAATATCGGCAGCAACGCAATGCGCCGCTTATAATCTATATACTCTCTGTCTTGTTGAAATTGTTTTAGCGGCACTAATGCGATTAAGCTAAAAGGGAAAACACTTAATAAAAAAATAGCTGACACTAAGCCAAAATTTAAATTAAATTTTGCGCCAATTCCGAAAGTAATTAAGCTAACAATAAGCAAGTTAAAAAGCGTTATAGCGATTGCCCACTGAGGCGTTTTCAAATACCAGAAAATTGCCATTAATGTGAAAATATGCAATGTGACTGCAGCCAATACATAAAATTGAGATTTACGGACAAAAAGTATTTTTGCCTGATGCAGTGCAACATTAATATCTGATTGCGCCATTTATCCTACCTTTTCGATTGATTTAAATTTATTCTTTGTATCAAAATGTATAATAAACTCACCATGTACGCCGTCCTGATCGACATATTTTTGTAGAATATTCACTGGGAACTGTACTGATTTCCCATCTACACTATATGCAAAAACTGTTCGAGCAGTTCCTCTGTAAACTCGCAAATATTCATCCCTTTCAATATTGATTGCCACACGAAGTGCTTTTTGACTCACGCTGAGGACTCCGAGACTATTTAGCTTAAGTATGACATTAAAATAATATAATACCCTATTCGAGCTATAGGTATTCCAATATACTAGGGAGCCTCTGATTAATCCCTGAAGCAGGTCTTACTGCGTTAAATCAATTCTCAAAATACGGGGCCGTGTAGCGGCAGACTAGCATGTAAACTCCGTTTTTTTGAATTAATTTGCCTTGTAATCCTCTCCTTGATGAATTAATCAGAAGCTCCCTAAGTTTAAGTAACCTGAGTTTAGATCGCAAATTTCGATCCTACAATTTAGACCGAGTTCACGTACAAGTGCTAGTTTAGCAAAAAAATTGCAAAAAATTGCAAAAAAATTAATTATGCGATGTTAAGTTTAAGCAAAATGGCGAATCAAGATCTAAATTCGTAGATTTTATATTTCTATAGGGACAAGCAACCATGAGCAATATGCGTTCACACTTATTGAACAAAGCAATGCACAAAACGCTTACATTGAATTTGCAGGACAATTTAAAAATCGCTCAGTCATCTGGCAAGCGAGAATTATGACTTTAGATTATGTGGAAATCATTTCGCCGCAACTTGGCAATCAGAGCAAACTATATATAGAAATTGCAGATAAGCAAACCTATGAATAAAGATCAAGACAAACAAATTATGCAAGTCGAAATAGGTTTAAGAAACCTCTGATTAATTCAGAGGTTTCTGCGACACAGGGAAGTGTCGCCAAAATTGATCGCACTAAGCGATTGATTTTGTGAGACAAGAAAAAATCACACTTTTTTCTTGTTGAGCTCTGTACAATTCAGGGACGAATTGTACAGAGCTTACATAAAAGTAAAAAGTGTTGATCAAAAATACATGCGCAATTCCGTTGTCATGATAAAAAAATACAAAAATTTATCTATTGGCCGCCACCAATTTTAATAGCATCATTATTAACACGTCGGCCTTTAAGAATTACTTCGTTTAGCATTATTCTATAGTTGCCGGCTCTGCGTTTAAGCAGTCATTTCGGTACTAGGACTCAATTGCGATTTCAATTCCAGCCACTCTGACAAATAAACGGTTGGAACATCTAATCTTTTTCCAGCCACACCTAAGCCATCACGTATGTTGTCCTGCATGAAAACACCTTCCGGTTTATCTTTCGGAAATGAGCCGGCACTGGTAAAGATGACACAACCATATATTGGGATATCGTCAACCAAGGACTCTATCGCGCGTACCCGGTCTTTATTTCTATGCAAGGGGTTTTCGAATCGAAAACTACGATTATCGATAACCTGCGTCCACTGATCAGTGTTTGCGCCTCCAAACAAGTAACCTCGATAGTCTTTCACATCAATGACTGCGATGCCCGAAGGCGTAAGGCATAGATGCTCTATGTGAATTGGTCCTTCAACATCATCCGAAATCATGACATAAGACACAGTTTCGGTTCCTAGCTTTTTAATCGCTTTGGAAACCCCTTTTGTCGTTGGATCTGACTTCTGTGATTTAGAACGTAAGGCAGTCAAAATAAATACAATTGTGCCAATTGTCAGTAACCAAAATAATACCGATCCAGGAATTCCTGGGATTAAACCTTTAAATGAATTGTAAATCGACTCCATAAGCTCCTGCCGCCGTCTTCGTTATTTTGTTTTCTATAATATACCCAGAAAATTTCAATTTGTCTGCTGCTTAGCCCAACAATTGACCAATTAATCAATTGATATTTCTTAGACCAAGCATTAGTAAGGATAATTATCCTAATGAAATCAAGTGAATTTGCCAAATAAAGCAAATATCACTTGTTTTTACCAGTTATATTTATCTTAAATTAGTTAATTAAGTGATAAATAACAGTTTTTTCCAGAGGTTAATTACTGATTTCTTTAAAAAAACTTGCACCTTTGATGTGAAAAGGTGATACTTTCGACATAAATAATAATAAAAACACCAACAGACTACTCCTTGGAACTAAACATGCAGAGTGCATGTATTTTCTGTATTGGCATTTGCCAAACTGATAGTCAATTGGGAAAAATAATAAAACGGGGTGGTCACGTGAATACACAAACAAATTACATTTTCCTATATCTTATAAGCGCACTAAGCTTAGGTCTCGTTTCGAGTACTAGCTACGCAGCTAAACTAGAAGCGGCGGGGTCTAATTCAGAAAGTAAAGGTGCATCAACACCAGTAAATTCCAAAACTAGACAACAGACTAAAAACACAAAGTTACGCTCAAGCAAAATGAGTAAAGCTAAAGTGAGTCAAGTACGTAGTCGCTTAGATTATTATAAAGTGCAAAGAAAAGATTTTTTAGCGGCGGAACGCGCCTTTAAAAAGAAAAAAATTGGTGAATACAAGCGATTATTAGCTAATTTAAGAGACTATCCACTCTATCCACATCTAGTCCATACCGATTATTCTAAACGTCTTAAAAAACTATCAAACAAGCAAATAGAAAATTTTATAAAGAAGTATGGCGAGGTGCCTATCGTTAGACAGCTGCGCTTTAAGTGGCTCGCGATTTTAGCTAAGAAAAATATGTGGCGTAAGTTCAAAAATAATTACGTGACTACCACTAATACTAAGTTTCGATGTTTATATAAAGCGGCCCTCTACCGCACTGGCCAAAAGAAAAAAGCTTTAGAAAACATGTCATCACTTTGGCTGACACATAAATCATTGCCAAAACAATGTAACTTTATTATTAATAAGTGGCGTCGAAAAGGCGGCTTAAGCCGTAAACTAGTTTGGGATCGCATAGAATTAACCTTTAGAAAACGAGCTTACCGACGAGCGCGCAGTCTCGCTAAATATTTACCCAAGAAAGAAAGACATTGGCTCACTACCTGGTACCAAGTCTATAGAAAACCACAACGTCTTACGCAAAAAAAGCTGCTCAGATCTAAAAACCCGATCGCACTTAAAATTATAACCACAGGCATGATACGCATGTCACGTAGTAAGCCTGACCAAGCTGGCAAATTATGGAGCAGCAAAATCTCACGTAAAGCATTTTCGCCTAAACAAACTGCCGCGATTAAACGCAGCATTGGTTTAGTTTACAGTTATCGACGAGATGCCAAAGCCAATGTTTGGTTATCTCAAATTCCGAATGAACTGGCGGACAAACAAGTTAAATTATGGCGCGTACGCTCTGCCTTAGCACAAGAAAACTGGCAACAAGTACTCACCTGGATTAATAAACTAAGTGCGGCCGACCAAGCTGAAACACGGTGGCAATACTGGCGCGCACGCGCCTTAGAAGCATCAGGGCAAAAACGAAAAGCCAAAAGAGTTTACCAAAAAGCAGCTAAATCCCGCAGCTTTGAAGGTTTCCTCGCTGCCGACCGATTAAAAATTCCTTATACTTTCGAAAACAAAAGCCTATTCTATCCTGAAGACCAATTACTTCGCATAGAATCCATCATAGGCATAACGCGTGCCCGTGAACTCTATTTTTTAGGTCGCATTAAGCAAGCACGTCGAGAATGGTATTATTCAATTAAAAACTTCAGTGAAAAAGAATTAAAGATGGCAGCCGTAATAGCTCATCGCTGGGGCTGGTATTCTCACGTTATTTCTACCTTAGGTAAATCTACTTTTAGAGATGATTTGACTTTACGTTTTCCGATTGCACACAAGTCGACCGTGATTCGTCAATCGACTAAAACCCAGGTTAATCCCGCATGGGCAATGGCGGTGATACGTCGTGAAAGTGCTTTTGCGCCGGATGCTCGATCTCATGCAGGTGCACGTGGCCTTATGCAATTAATGCCACGAACAGCTCGATTCGTCGCCCGCAAAATGAAAACTCGGGTACACAGGACTAGCCACTTATATCGCCCTAATCTCAATATTCGTTTGGGTATGAACTATTTACGCATGAAGCTTAATACATTTAAAGAGCATAAGGTTTTAGCGACTGCTGCTTACAATGCGGGCGGTCATCGAGTGAAAAAATGGCTGCCGAAAAACAAACCAAAGTCAGCCGATATTTGGATCGAAACCATTCCCTTTACTGAAACTCGTGATTACTGCCGAAATGTAATGGCCTATATGACAATTTACGAGCAACGAATGGGACTTACGCCGCAAAAAATATCGGATCGCTTGCCACCTATACATACACGATCATCACAATAACTATTTGGCTCGCTAGTAATAAACCTACTTAGATTGTTCTCAACCGAAATAGATCAAAGGAACCTCTGATTAATTCAGAGGTTCTTGCGACACAGCGATGTGTCGTCAAAATTGATCGCTGTAAGCGATTGATTTTGTAAGCCAAGCAAAAACCACGCTTTTTGCTTGGCGCACTCTGACAATTCATGGATGAATTGATCAGAGCTTCCCTAAGTAGTTCTTTAAAAACCAAAGTCCAAACACAATTAAACCTAACCAGTAGTTGGACGAAGCCGCTACGCGGAGAAAAAACCCATCGACGTCTAATTCAATATAGAATGCAACCTCACTCCCTCCAAGGAGGGATCATCCA
>QIKQ01000122.1 GCA_003233075.1 Gammaproteobacteria bacterium | reverse complement strand
TATTAAGTGTAAGAAAATTAAGCGATTTTAAGATTCTTAAGATTATTAAGATGAACAATACCGAAATTCTATTAAATTAACATCTTGCTCATTAGCAAATAATTTACAAAATATTATAGGTAGTAAAACTAACAATGAAAATCGAAAACTGGCATAAATTGGCAATTCTTTCTTTGGGGTTAACCTTTTTTCTATCTGGATGCTCATTTCTTCCGAAACAAATAGATGAAACAAAGAACTGGTCTGCTTCAAAAATTTACAATAAAGCCAAAAGCGAATTGACTAAAGGCGACTATGAGTCTGCAATTAAATTTTTAGAAAAACTTGAAGCACGTTTTCCCTTTGGAAAATACGCACAACAATCTCAAATCGACATATCCTATGCCTATTTTAAAAATGAAGATTTCGAACAAGCAATCACAGCCTCTGATCGTTTTATAAAGTTGCATCCTAGCCATCCTCGAGTAGATTATCTCTACTATTTAAAAGGCTTGGTCAACTATCGCCAAAAGAAATCATTTTTAGAACGAATTTTTCCCGTCGATCCTGCGACTCGAGACCCAGGTGCTGCTAGACAAGCTTTTTTTGACTTTAAAGTATTAGTTAATAAGTTTCCGCACAGTAAATATTCCGCTGATGCGAGAAAACGTATGCGTTTTTTAAGAAACAACCTAGCCAAACATGAAGTGCTTGTTGCAAAATATTACTTAAAACGCGGTGTCGTAGTCGCTGCAATCAATCGTTGTAAATTCGTTGTGGAAAATTACGACGGCTCACCTAGCATGCAAGATGCTATAGTAATAATGTATAAAGGTTATTTAAAACTTGGTTTAAAAAGACTAGCCAATGATACCAAACGAATACTGGCGTTGAATTTCCCTAATCACCCACTCGTCACTGGTAAAGCCAAAAAGAGATCGGGATTTAAACGTATTTTTTCTAAAGGCGACAAGTAGCAATTATCGGAGAGAGATTAACCGTAGAGACAAGGCACGCCTCACTGCTGTCCCACAGTTGAGCGCGTAAGAACGAAACTGCTGTAGCCCAGCTCTTCAGGTCGCTCTCGCACTTTCTTCGCTTTCGCAATCCTGCTTCGCTCGAAAGACCTGTCCGCGACATCCTGTCTCGGGCGTTCGCTCGAAAAAAGTGACATTAAGTCACTTTTTTTTATCCAGCTTACCCATGTGCTACGCGACATAAGACCATCGTGGTCAAAAGCCGGGGTGGATTTACGTTCAAGCATAAAGCTAACTCGTCTTATAAAACTGAGCGATCACCATTTATGCCGCTGTGTACGCCATGGCCCCACTGTCTGAGTCCACCCCGGCTCTAAAGAGCCGGGCTACAGTTCCTCAATAATTATAATAAACAACTAACGAACAAAACCTGACGTAATCGGATAACGCCTATCTCTGCCAAAAGCACGCTCACTAATTCTCACCCCAGGTGCTGCCTGACGCCGCTTATATTCGTTTTGGTTTATTAGTTTTATAATTCTTGTTACCACTTCTGGCTGATAACCTTTTGCTACAATATCATCAAAACACTTATCTTGTTCGACATAAAGCTCAATGATTGGGTCTAAGATATCGTAAGGTGGTAAACTATCTTCGTCCTTTTGGTCAGGAGCCAGCTCGGCAGACGGCGGCCGGTCGATCACTCTTTGCGGAATAACCTGGGCCTGTGTATTTCGAAAATGTGCAAGCCGATAAACTAACATTTTAGGCACGTCTTTTAAGACTGAATAACCACCAACCATGTCACCGTATAAAGTACAATAACCAACAGCGACTTCGCTTTTATTTCCGGTGGTTAATACTATTCGACCAAACTTATTGGATAATGCCATTAGAATAACCCCTCGAATTCTAGCTTGTATATTTTCTTCTGTTGTATCTTCCTCCTTATCCTTAAACAAAGGCTTAAGATTAGTTAAAAAACTATCAAAGATTGAGTTTATTTCAACTAATTCAAATTCGACCGCCATTAAATCTGCTTGGGTTTTGGCGTCATTAATACTCATCTCTGCGGTGTGTTTTGAGGGCATAGATACTGCCATCACATTTTCTGCACCCAAGGCATCCACTGCGATAGCTAAGGTCAACGCTGAATCGATACCACCGGACAAACCAATGACAGCGCCCTTAAAACCATTTTTATGTACATAATCTTTTACCCCTAGTACGAGTGCTTTGTAAACTGATTCTAAATCTGAAAGGTAATTTATTTTTTCAATTGCTTGAGTTTGCAGACCGTAATCAGTTTGTTTAAATTCAAGACAGGCCAAATCTTCTTCAAAATCAGCACACCGATAAGCAATAGTACAATCCGCATTCATCACAAATGAACCACCGTCAAAAACTAATTCGTCCTGACCTCCAACTTGGTTGACATAAACTAAAGGTATCTTGGTCTCGAGGACACGATCAGATATCACCTGCTCTCGAACCTGAACTTTTCCCGCATGATAAGGCGAAGCGTTTAAATTAAGTATTAACTCAGCACCAGAATCAGCAATATTTGTCATAGTCTTAGAGTGCCAAGCATCTTCGCAAATACTAACACCAACAGTAAAACCATTGATGCTAAAAACACAAGGCAAGGACCCTGGAATAAAGTAACGCTTTTCATCAAAAACACCGTAGTTAGGTAACTGTTGCTTGGCATATTCCGCAATTAAATCTCCGTCCTGAATAATTGCCGCCATATTACACAAGCCGTGTTCTGTTTTCTGTGGATAACCAAAAACAACGGTGCTTTTTTTTATGTTTTGCCTTATTTTTTCAATCGCTTCTTCAATTCGTCTATACATGCCTTGCCGATATAAAAGATCTTCGGGAGGATAAGAACATAAAGTCAGCTCGGTGAATACGACCAGATCTGCATTAAACTCCTGAATGGCGGTGTTGGCGGTTTTTATTAGCTTGTCAGTATTAGACTCAATATCGCCTACCAAAGTATTAATTTGAGCAAGAGCAATACGCAAAAGACTTATATTATTTTGACTATTCATTGGCGTAATTTAACATACTAAGCTCACAGTATTTTATCCGAATTTTTATTTACAACTAATTTATATTTCCATCTAAGCAAGGTATAATATCGTTTGGCATTATGGCCCTTAGTTTGTACCATACATTACACAATAAACAACAGGAATCTAATTTTGCGCACTCTAATGCTACTTTTGGCTATTTGGCTTGTTTATGCCTTAATCAAAAACCAAATACAAAAAAACAAACCCTCTGCCAACCAAAAGAGTAATTCTGGCGGCAATGATCTGGAACCACAGAAAACAGTAAAATGTAAGCAGTGCGACCTACATATCCCTGAAAACGAAGCGCTTCGCTCTGGTGACAATTATTACTGCTCAGAATTTCACTTAAAGTTAAGCAACAAAGAAAATCAAGAATAAGCGCTTAGCCCACTATACCAAGGCTGCCCCTCACTGCCATCAATCGAAAATAAATCACAAATTCGCCTAATCTTGGCATTACTTTTTCATACATAAAATCAGTAATTAAGCTTTAGCCTGCGCTATTACTCGATAAACGTACTTTTAATATCCGTTTAAATATTAGTGATTTTATTAAATTGCTTAATTTTATCATTTCAAAAGAACTAACACCATTAGCTATTTATTAATTATGTTAACAACTAGTCCATTTTTTGATACAGCTAAAATCAATAACCAAGATGAGCAAACTTGGAGGCCACTGCGCCTCTATAATTATTACCGAGTCACACTCGCTGGTATTTTATTGTTACTTTTTATTTTTGCACCTACTCACTCCATGATTGGCAAAACTAACAATACGATTTACTATTTAGTAAGTATGTTCTACCTTCTTTTTTCTAGTTTCTGCATATACTCAATCCGAATTAAAAAACCTAATTTTACTTTACAACTGATTATTCAAGTATTAGTTGATATTTCTATCCTGACAACAATAATCTATACCAGCGGTGGCCTTGCTAGTGGTTTAGGCATACTCATAGTAATTACTATTGCTTGTAGCAGCCTACTCATGGGAGGTCGGCAAGCAATTTTTGCGGCATCAGTAGCAACTGTCGCGATATTATTACAAGCCGTTTTTGCGGATTTAAATAATACTCATTCCACAACGAGTTATACCCACGCTGGATTGCTGGGCATCGCCTTTCTATTTACTTCCTGGGTTTCAGTCATATTATCAAAACGAGTCAGAGAAAGCGAAGAAAAAGTTATACAGCATGAACTTAATTTAGCAAACCTGGAACAACTCAATGACTATATAATTCAAAACTTTCATTCTGGAATATTAGTCATAGATCAGAATAATCAAGTTCGTCTCGTTAATGAGGCTGCCAAACATTTATTAAATCAAACAAGTATTGGAAAAAAACAACATCTTCATTCACTATCGCCTGAGTTAAGCGATCAAGTGCAACAATGGCAAATCCGAAATCGTAAGATTAAGAGCTGCTCTGCCAATTCAAACTCTTTATTTCAACCTAATGTGTTTAAGGTTGATGAAAATTCTCCAGAAATAATACCTAAATTCGCAAACTTAAGTAATGAGTCACAATCGGGAGTCGTCATCATTATTGAAGATTCTTCTGAGGTCTCCGAGAAAATTCAACAAATTAAATTAGCCGCCTTAGGTCGCCTAACGGCTAGTATTGCCCACGAAATTCGCAACCCCTTGGGTGCAATTAGTCATGCAGCACAATTATTGGAAGAATCTCCAAGCATCGAAAAAGAAGACAGCCGTCTGACGCAAATTATTATCGATCATTCGAAAAGAATGAATACTATTGTGCAAAATATATTGCAACTATCTCGCAAAGAATCCAGCCACCCTGAAGTGATTGAATTACATGAGTGGCTAATACGTTTTAGGCAAGAATTTTGCGTCATTAAATCATTGCAGGAATCGCAAATTGAAATTGCAATTAAGCCTCAAGCATCACAAATAATCATGGACTCAAGTCATTTGCATCAAATAGTATCAAATTTATGTGAAAACGCTATATTGCATAGCCAGCTTACAAAGGACAATAATCGCCTAGTCAAGATTGCTTACAGCACGAATGGCACTGAATCCCATCTGGATATCATTGACTTTGGCAAAGGCATAGACCAGAAAACCGCGAATAAAATTTTCGAGCCCTTTTACACTACTGCAAGCAAGGGCACTGGTCTCGGACTCTACATTAGTCGTGAATTATGTGAATGCAATAAGGCCCGAATAAATTACTTTGTCAGTGACTCGGGTGAAAGTTGTTTTCGTATTACGTTTCTAGATCCTTCGAGAGTGAAATTGTAATGGCTGTTCAAACCGCTCTCATTGTCGATGATGAACCCGATATTCGAGAATTACTGGAGTTAACACTCGGGCGTATGAAATTAGATACCTACAGCGCCTCGAATATCAAAGAAGCAAAAAACCTACTTGAAAATAATTCAATTGATTTGTGTTTAACTGACATGCGACTTCCTGATGGCAACGGCGTTGACCTGGTTAAGTGGATACAAGCTAATTACGCACAAATACCTGTAGCCGTCATTACCGCTTTTGGCAGCATGGAAACTGCTGTCAATGCATTAAAGAGTGGTGCCTTCGATTTTGTCTCTAAACCTATTGATTTGGCTGTATTGCGTAACTTGGTTAATACAGCACTAAAGCTATCGGACCCGCAAATAGAACCGGACCGACGAAGTCGCGATAGCTTTTTAGGTGAATCGGCAGCAATGCGAGAAATTCGCGCCAAAATTGTCAAACTTTCCAGAAGCCAAGCCCCCATCTACATTAGCGGTGAATCAGGTACTGGTAAAGAATTGGTTGCTCGTCTAATCCACCAGAAAAGCCCTCGCTCGGAAAAACCATTTATAGCGGTGAATTGCGGTGCTATTCCAGCAGACTTGATGGAAAGCGAATTGTTTGGTCATATAAAAGGCAGCTTTACGGGAGCTGTTAGTGACAAGCCTGGTTTGTTTCAAGCAGCTGAAGGTGGCACATTATTTCTAGACGAAATTGCTGAGCTACCCATGCATATGCAAGTCAAATTACTTCGAGTATTGCAAGAAAAAACCCTTCGACCCATCGGCGGACAATCAGAATGTGCAATCGATGTGCGAATATTAAGTGCAACACACAATGATTTAGGTTTTTTAGTCTCTGAAAATCAATTCAGACAGGATTTATATTATCGAATCAATGTCATTGAGCTACATATACCACCGCTGCGAAATCGGTCTGAAGACATCAGCTTATTAGCAAATTATTTCTTAGAAAAAATAACTAAGGAAAATTTAATTGAAAATATTAGTTTAGGTAGCGTCGCACTAAAGGCCTTAAGTGACTATAGCTTCCCTGGCAATGTGCGAGAGCTAGAAAATATATTAGAACGCGCAGTTACTCTTTGCGAAAAAAACACAATCAACGCTGACGACCTACAATTGCCGCGTGATTTTTCTGATAAAAATAATTTGGACGCAAGCAGTCAACCCTTGGAAGACTATTTAGATTCGCATGAGAAAGAAGCAATACAAAATGCGTTACAGCAAACTAAGTACAATAAAACTCAAGCAGCCAAGCTATTAGGCATTAGCTTTCGTCAGTTAAGATACCGACTGAAAAAATTAGACATTGATTGAGTCTTACTATCCTGCACTCGCAAGCTCCTGCAGGCTACTCTTATGGTGCTTTGTAGCGGTCAGGAGGCGGTTTATCAAACGTCGAGTGCGGGGGGAGTAGACTTTTATTCAATACTGGGTGACCAAGAATGTCAGTCATTGACAACCAGGTTAAATTACATTTTTTATGGAAAAAACCATAAGCATTATTCAAGCTAATAATTCACTTTCCGATATAAGCTAATAAGCACTAACTAATTGATTATATGGGAAAATAATTAAGGGTCTAATTCTTGGCAAATAGTCAATCAATTGGCATAAATGCTGCAAATCACCTAAGCAGGAAACACACCCCGACTCTGTAGAGTTAATCGTTTGACTGATTAACAAGCCCATGTCGTAGCAGTGATCTTTTAGGGGGCATGACATACGGACGAGACATAAGCGTATGTTGGTCTCAAACATTTAACTAGTATTCACAGGAGCTTGCTCATGAAAATGATACAACAAGGTTTTACACTCATCGAATTAATGATTGTTGTCGCAATCATTGGTATTTTGGCTGCGATCGCAATTCCAGCTTATAACGACTACACGGCTCGCGCTCAAGTCTCTGAAGCAATTTCACTGATGGCAGGTTTAAAAACACCAATTGCAGAATGGTACCATGACAAAGGCGGCCTTCCAGCACTGGCTTCCTTAGGTACTGTTGTTACCTCTGGTAAATACACTGCATCAATTGGATTCACAAATACTACTGGTGTAATTTTAGCTACTATGAATGCCACTG
>QIKQ01000120.1 GCA_003233075.1 Gammaproteobacteria bacterium | reverse complement strand
AATATTGGTAAAGACCAACAAGAATAGGCCGATGCAATAATTAGGGCAACTAACTTAGACTCAATGCAATCTAACCACGAAAAAACTCAGGAAATATTAGCAACACTTAGGACGGCGTATCTTGAGGAGTTGCCTAGTGTCGTCAATAAATTAGAAGATCTCATTTTGGTTCTTAAGGGCTCTTACGGTGAGGCGACTTATCATGAGCTAGTTCGTTTAGTGCATAATATCAAAGGCAATGGCGGCACGATGGGTTTTCAAATCCTGAGCACCATTTGTCATCGTTATGAAGACTATTTGACTCAGATAGATTTATCCGAAGCGGACAATGAGCAATCAATTAATACTTGTTTTAGGTATGTTGATTTACTGCGTCTAGCGAATGATAAATTATATTCTAAGCAGAGTAATTTTGAAGACATTGCAGCTGAGTTAGAACTAATATTTTTAGAAAATAATAATGAAGTAAAAAGAGCGTTAATTGTCGAGCCTTCAAAGTCAATGTTAAAGCTAATGGTTAATATATTGTCTGGGGTTGGTTTTGATGTGGCGGTGGAGTCGAGTGGTTACATCGCACTTGGTCGTCTTCTCAATGAGCCCTTCGATTTAGTGGTTACCGCCAATGAAATGCCTGGTTTGAACGGCCAATCACTTGCTGCTGCAGTGCGATTATCGAAATCGATTAATCATAATATTAAATATATTATGGTATCGAGTCGAAGTAAGAAATTTGTCAATCGTGCCTCAGATCCTGATAAAATCGTTAATCGAAGTCAAAATATTATAGACGATTTCTCGAACGCTTTAGACGAATTAATAAACCAAAAATAAACTAACAAATCCTATATAATAGCCTTTTCTTAAAACTGTAATGTTTATTTATATAAACATATTGGTTAATTATGTCTTCAATTGCTAATAATAAAGAATCAGGCATTGAGCAATGCCTCATTGCTGATCGAGTGCGCTTGCGTTTAATTCAGCAAGCAATCGAAAAACGACAAGCGCACAATGAGTCTACTGACAAATTAGAACAGCAGTATCTCGAAATAAGTGAAAAATCTGCGCAAACCGTAAAAAACCGGCTAGCGCAAACTCTTACTATTGAGTACCCCGAGCAATTGCCTATTGTTCAATCTCGACAGAAAATTCTTAAAGCGATTGATCAACACCAGCTCGTCATTATTGCCAGTGAGACTGGCTCTGGCAAAACGACACAATTGCCTAAGATATGTCTAGAACTCGGGCGAGGTGCTTATGGCATGATAGGCCACACCCAACCAAGGCGAATAGCAGCGCATTCTGTCGCAAAACGAATTGCAGAGGAAATGAAAACTGAACTTGGAATGTTGGTCGGTTTTCAGGTTCGATTTCATGATCAAGTTGGTGAGTCTTCACGTCTGAAGTTGATGACAGACGGAATTTTGCTCAGTGAAATAGAGCATGATCGATTATTACTTAAGTACGATACTTTGATAATTGATGAGGCGCACGAACGAAGTCTTAATATTGATTTTATTTTGGGAGTATTAAAGAACCTCCTGCCAAAGAGACCGGATTTAAAAGTAATTATTACCTCGGCGACTATGGATACAAAAAGTTTATCGGCACATTTTGACTCAGCACCAGTAATTAAAATCGAAGGCCGCAGTTATCCCGTTGAGATTCATTACCGCGATAATCATTTATCTGATAACGAAAGTGATGAGAGTGACTTAGTTTATGGGGTTCAAAAAGCGGTAGAAGAAGTGATGCGCCAAGGACCAGGTGATGTACTTGTGTTTTTGCCAAGTGAAAAAGACATACATGCTTGTGCAAATGTACTTAGCAGGCAAAATTATAACGCGATTGAAGTGCTGCCCTTGTTTGCGCGACTCTCAATGGCGGAGCAAAGTAAAGTTTTCAGAACCGGCTCAAAACGTCGAATTATTCTTTCAACCAATGTGGCTGAAACTTCATTGACGGTCCCGGGCGTGCGCTATGTGATCGATTCCGGTTTGGTTCGAATGAGCCGATACAGTTTCCGTAATAAAATTCAACGCCTACCAATTGAAAAAATTTCACGCGCATCGGCTAATCAACGCAGTGGCCGCTGTGGTCGAATAGCGGCCGGCTACTGTATTCGCTTGTATGCTGAAGATGATTATGAAACACGTGATGAGTTTACCGAACCTGAAATAAAAAGGACAAATTTAGCTGCGGTAATTCTAAAAATGCTTTCGAGTAATTTAGGTTCAGTGGATGATTTTCCTTTTATAGATCGACCAGATAGGCGCTATATAAATGATGGCTATCGTTTATTGTTTGAGTTGGGGGCGATTTCTGAGTCGCAAAAACTCACTAAAATGGGTCGAAAAATGGCTCGTTACCCAATTGATCCGCGTATCGCTCGGATGTTAATTGCCGCTAGTACAGAGGCTTGTTTAACGGAAACACTCATAATTTGCAGTGCCTTATCGGTGCAAGACCCGCGCGAGAGACCGTCGGATAAGCAGCAAAAGGCCGATACTGCGCATGTTGTCTATCAACACGAAAAATCTGATTTTTTAAGTTTTGTTTTATTGTGGAATACTCTGCAAGCGGAAAAGAAAAAACTGACAAATTCTCGATTTAAAAAATTCTGCCAGCAAGGTTTTATTTCGCCGCGCCGTTTTCGTGAATGGTTTGATACTTATACCCAGCTAAAAATGCTGGCAAAAGATGCCAAGCTTAGCCTTAATGAAAAGCCAGCCGAGGATGATAAAGTTCATCGAGCTTTGTTAACTGGCTTATTAAGTTTTGTCGGTTGTAAACAAGAAAAAGGATTTTACGCGGGTTGCCACGACAAACAATTTAAAATATTTCCGGGTTCTGTCCTATTTAAAGGTTCACCAAAGTGGCTAATGGCTGCAACTATCATAGAAACCAATCAAGTTTATGCGCGTACAGTCGCGGGCATTTTACCAGATTATCTAATTCGAATCGCCGATCATGTGTTAAGCCGACATCACAGCGAGCCTTACTGGTCAAGCAAGCAGCAGTGTGTGATGGTAAAAGAAAAGCTATCACTTTATGGTTTAGTGATTGCAACAGATCGCGCTGCGATGTATTCAAAAATAAACCCTAAGCATGCCCGACAAATATTTATTGAAGAAGCCCTGTTGCCAGGCGAGTTAGATCAATTCGCAAAATTTTTACAATTAAATCGAGAATGTATCCAAGCATTAAATTCTCTCGAAAATCGAATTCGTAAAATTGGCTATCTCATTAGTGAAGCAGCAATTGTTGATTTTTATTCGATACACTTGCCCAAGCAGATTTTTGATCTGCAGACTCTCAAGCAATGGTTAAAGCAAGCGAGTGATAGCGAATTGGGTTCTTTGTGTTTTAAAAAGGAAGACATATTAGTTAATGAGGGGTATTTGCCGAGTCAGACGGATTTCCCAAACACACTTGAGGTTTGCAATAACCAGCTAAAACTTGAATATGAATTTGATTCGGAATCAGACTATGACGGCATTAGTATAGAAATACCGATTCAACTCTTGGGTCAAATGAGTGCAACTGAATTTAATTATCTTGTACCCGGATTGTTAGGCGAAAAAATTGAATATTTAATTCGAAATTTACCCAAAGAAATACGTATTAAAATTCCATCCATTAAACCGCTAGTCGTGTCCTGCCAAGATAACATAAAAAATAACAGTTCGGATTTTCACGAACAGTTAGCAATGTTGGCGACTGAGTTTTGCGGCCTTAAAGTCGTGGCTGGGCATTTTCGTCATCAGTCCTTGCCTAATTATTTAAAAATTCATTTCAGACTAGTCGGAGAGAACGGCCTAGTTTTAGCGACCAGCTCAAATTTGGCAGAATTAAAGCGTCGATATGAAAGTGAATCCCGCAGGGTTATTCGTCAATCGTTTGAATCATCTGCGTCAGAGAATACATCAGGGAATGCGTCAAGGTTTAATCGAAGCGTCATTGCTTGGGAATTTGGTGAACTTGAGAAATCTTTAAAAATCTCAAAAAATGGTGTTGAACATACGGTTTATCCTGCGTTAGAAGAAGAGGCTGAGCAAGTATACCTGCGTCTTTTTGAAAGCCAGCAGCAAGCAAACCAAGTAATGCCAAATGGCCTAGTCTGTTTATTCAAAATCAGTAGAAAAAAGGACATGGATTACTTGGCAAAAAATCTGAGTGACTTTAAATCAATCAGCTTAAAGTATGCAACGATAGGCCAAGCGGATGAGCTTAAAAACGAGATTGTTCACCTCATTGCAAGTGCGTCGTTTTTATCGACTGATCAAAAGATTAGAAATAAAAATGATTTTGATCAGGCAGTTGATCGAGCAATCGAAACTCTAATGCAGAATGCAAATCGAATTTGTCCAATTTTGTTAGCGATTATGTCAGAGTATCAAAATATTGAATTAAAACTTGCTTCCTTAACACAGACCGATCAATTAGCGATGAAAGAGGAAGTTGAGTGGCAGCTGGGTTATTTAATTTACGAGAATTTTTTAACGCAAATAGATTTTATTGTTTTGTCGAGGTACCTAATTTACTTAAAAGCGATTGTTCGCCGATTAGAAAAACAGGTGGCTGATCCACAAAATGACGTCAACTTAATGGCACAGCTGAGTCATTGGTGGGAAAAGTACCTCACACTAGAGCAGCAGTACGCGCAAACGTTTTTAGCAGATGAAATCGAAGACTTTCATTGGATGATAGAAGAATATCGCGTGTCTTTATTTGCCCAAGAGTTAAAGACAGCCTTTGCTGTTTCGGATAAACGATTAGAGAAAGCTTACGCCGCTATAGATCTAAAAATTAAAAACGAATTATATTAATTTGAATATCAATTAACCCCGTTAAAATAATGCAAAATAGTTTAGATATAGTATAATGCTTAGAAATGGACTCTGAAGTACAATATGTAGTAGCTAGAGTCATTGGCAAACACTAATAAATTTTGCCAAACTGATAGCTTTTAACTGTGGATAAATGCAAATATGACGACCAACACTGATTCGTACAAGTCTGGTCAAACTCAGGGGCAACCCGGCTCCGCAGCATCTAGTTTCGAACTCAAGGGCAGCATGTTAACCGTGATAGAGTTACATGTGCTCGATCCAGTTTTGGCTAATTTTGCAGCAGAAATTAAAAAGAAAGTAAGCCAAGCTCCCGATTTTTTCAATCGTGCTCCCGTTGCGATCGACCTAGCGCAGGTAAAAAATACAGAAAGTATTATCGATTTTGCCGATATCGTAGAAGTCCTTAAGCGAAATCAATTAATTCCTATAGGCGTCCGAAATGGCAGTGCAGCCCAGCATAAGAGAGCTCTAGATCAGGGTTTATTTTCTTTAGCGACGTCGAGCATGAGAAGTTTTGATAGCCAACAAGATACTCAAACCGAATTACAGCAAAAGGCGAAACAACAAAAACAACAAAAACAACAAAAAGAAGAAAATAAAGATCTAAAAGAAAAATCGTCATATTCTAGTTCTAATGCAAATGCTGAATCTACATCGTCTTCGAACAAGAATAGTGGTTTCTACACAGCACACCAGGCTTATAGTAAAACGGTTTATCAGCCCATTCGTTCTGGTCAGCAAGTTTACGCCAAAGGTTGCGATCTGGTTATTTTATCCACTGTGAGTGCCGGTGCTGATATCATCTCTGACGGGCATATACATGTGTATGGCTCCCTGCGTGGCCGCGCCTTAGCGGGTGTTAATGGCGATGAAAGTGCAAGAATTTTTTGTCAGAATTTGGAAGCACAGCTAATTTCTATCGCGGGATATTATCGAGTTATTGAAGAAATTGAGGAAAATTTTCGAAATCAATCCGTGCAAATTTATTTAAAAGATCAACGAGTCACAATTGAAAAAATGTGAGGGTTAGACTATGTGCAGCACTAGAGTATGATAGTTTTCAACCTATGGTATAGTTTTTATTATCTATCAAGGGAAGGGTAGGGTCATTTATTGGCCTTTGGTTTTGGTACAGGACTGCCTTAAGGTACTGCTTACAAGTTTTTGTTTGCTGGTTAAAAGTTGAGACAGTTTTAAAAATAACCCGAAGGAGGGTAAAGCCTTGGCTAGAATAGTGGTGGTGACATCAGGAAAAGGTGGCGTTGGTAAGACAACGACCAGCGCAGCCTTTGGTGCGGGACTTGCGCTAAAAGGCTATCGTACTGTGGTTGTTGATTTCGATATAGGTTTAAGAAATCTCGATTTAATCATGGGCTGTGAAAGACGAGTGGTTTATGATTTTATTAATGTCATTCATGGCGAAGCGAAATTAAATCAGGCATTAATAAAAACCAAACAACTTGATAATCTCTATATATTACCTGCATCACAAACGCGCGATAAAGATTCGCTTACTGAAGAAGGCGTGATGCTAGTATTAGAAGAGTTAAAGAAAAGTTTTGATTATATCATTTGTGATTCTCCTGCTGGCATTGAGCGAGGTGCTCATTTCGCGATGTATTTTGCAGATGAAGCCATTATCGTGACTAACCCGGAAGTCTCATCGGTTCGAGATTCAGATAGAATATTAGGGATATTGGCGAGTAAATCAATGCGCGCTGAGCGTAATATGGATCCTGTTCAAGAGCATTTACTCATTGCTCGATACAGTCCCAAACGAGTGATCGATGGTGATATGCTTAAATTTGACGATGTTCAAGAATTACTGGACGTCCCATTTTTAGGTGCAATTCCAGAATCTGATTCTGTTTTATTGGCGTCGAATCGAGGTGTTCCTGTCATATTGGATAATAAAACCGATGCGGCTGAAGCATACATGGACGCGGTGTCTAGATTTTTGGGCGAAGAGGTTCCTCATCGATTTTTACAACATCACAGAAAAGGCTTTTTCGGAAGGCTGTTTGGAAGCTAATTATGAGATTGATTGATTATTTTCGTTCATCAAAAAGAAACAGTGCGGTACAAGCTAAGGAGCGCTTGCAGGTAATTATTGCCCATGGTCGTTCGGAAAGAAATGGGCCTGATTATTTTCCGCGAATGAAACAGGATTTGTTAGCAGTCATCAAAAAATATACGCATGCGGAAACAGATGATATTAAGGTAACTTTAGAGAAAGAAGGAAATTATGAAATTCTTGAACTCAATGTAACCATTCCTCCAGAATAAGGGTTTAGTGAGTTACTAAGTAAATTCGAGAAACTCAGTTCTATTATGCTCGCTTATAATTTTTGTTGGATGTAGGGATCAGAATTAAATAGTATTTTAAAGTACACATTAGTTCACTGCTGTCCCGTTAACTTTTTTATCTCGATGTTTAATAGTCGCATTCACTAAGCAAAATAAGTGACGATAATATCGCTTTCGAAGCTTCTCGTCGTTGCGAGACTGCCTAAGCAGATGACGCAATCTCCTAACGTAAGTCATTGAATTAAGGAGAT
>QIKQ01000239.1 GCA_003233075.1 Gammaproteobacteria bacterium | reverse complement strand
CTAGTATTTTATGTCCTTATTGCATTTATCGATTCCTTGCATTTTCAGAATGCCTTGGCGCAGAAAAATGAGTCAAGCAAAATAGTTTTTTCACACAAAGTCGAGAGTGTACTTGATATATTATTAAAGCCACTGCTTGAACGACAGGAAAAAACTTATTCAGCCCCATTCGCAACTCACTTATTTACTAAGCAAAATGTCGAGATCGGTCCAGGTAAAATCAAACGTGATTATCCCAAACTCAAATATGGTGGCCAACATCTACAAGAAGGTGAGAGCTTATTTTTAGATGTAGTCGGCAAGATAATAATGGCGGTATTTCTTAGTGCACTCATCTGGATAGTGTTCTTCATTGATATCGTCTTAATTTCAAGTGGGCACAGTCCATCAGTGACTAAGCAGCGATTAATTGATATTGTGAAAAATAAATCGAACTTGCCTTGGAAGGTCACGGCAATAACGAGCTTGGTGCTTGTTGTATCGTTTTCAGTTTTATATTATTTAAGTTTGTATTATCACGTCTTTGGTACAAATCAGGTTGGTAAGGATACCTTATACGAAGCGCTAAAGAGTATTCGTACGGGAATTTTGATCGGCACCCTAGCGACCTTAATTATGCTACCACTGGCTCTATTTTTAGGAATTGCAGCAGGGTATTTTAAGCGCTGGATAGACGATGTTATTCAATTTATATACACCGTGCTAAGTTCCATACCTTTTGTATTGTTAATCGCGACTGGAATGCTATTAATCAACTTTTCGCTCGATAATAACCCTAATATAAAGCTTACAGCCGAAAAAGTGGACCTTAAATTGTTGGCGCTTTGTGCTATCCTAGGCATTACTAGTTGGACAGGATTGTGCCGATTGCTGCGAGGCGAGGCACTTAAGATCCGGGAGATCGATTACATTCAGGCAGCTCATGCCTTTGGTGTAAGCCATTGGAAGGTCATTTCAAGCCACATTCTGCCTAATGTGATGCATATCGTGATGATAGTAGTAGTGATTGACTTCAGCGGCTTGGTATTAGCTGAAGCAGTCTTATCCTATATCGGTATTGGTGTGGATCCGTCTCTACACAGCTGGGGAAATATGATAAATAGCGCACGTCTGGAAATGGCGCGTGATCCGATGGTTTGGTGGTCACTGGTTGCAGCTTTTGCTTTTATGTTTACACTCGTACTAGCTGCCAATCTTTTTGCCGATGCGGTTCGCGATGCCTTTGATCCGCGATTGCGCCGTGCTTAATAAATTGCTTAATGTTTGCGTTATGCGTAAGCAAAGGGAGATTATAATATGACTATGGAAAAACATAAATTTTCACTTCGACTGAATGAGATATTAGACGAGGCTGGTTTTCCAGATATTGGACAAGGCCGTCAAACAGCGATCGCAGATATGTTGGACGTTCAGCCTGAATTAGTAGGGGAGTGGCTAAAAGGCTCTTCTTATCCCAAAACAGCGAAACTGGTTAAGTTGGCAAAATTAGTACGGGTACGTTCTAATTGGCTTTTATCGGGTGTGGGCGATAAGTATAGTAGTGCGAGCGATGCCGAAATATTTCGCCAAGAACTTGAATTACGATTTCCAGAGAAATTTAAACGTAAGAAAGCGAAACAAGATGAGTCAAGGGCCGTTGAGTCTGAAAACGTCGATCTCGAACAACTGGGATTAAATCAAGATGCAATTAATATCGCCTGTGCTTATATGAAATTGCCGGTCGAGCAAAAAAGTAGTTTAAAAACTTTTTTACTTAGCCAGGCGGACGAACATTAATTATTGTTATATTGCGAGAGCCTGTGAGTGATATTTTATTAGAAGTTAAAAACTTAAAAACCTATCTCGACACGCCAAGAGGTGTCTTGCGAGCGGTAGACAATATTAGTTTCAGCATTAAAAAAGGTAAGACCTTTGCCATAGTTGGAGAGTCTGGCTGCGGTAAATCTATGACCGCTTTATCGATCATGGGTTTAGTACCTGAACCCGCAGGTAAAATTGCCGGTGGTGAAATTCGTTTAGAAAAAGACGATCTCGCGTCTTTTTCTGAGTTTCAAATGCGCGCGGTAAGAGGCAAGCGTATTGCGATGATATTTCAAGAGCCGATGACGTCACTTAATCCGGTCTTAACGATCGGTGATCAGATTAGAGAATCAATTTATGTGCATAAGGGCTTAAAAAAACTAGAGGCCAATGCGCGTGTTATTGACCTATTGAAGGCGGTTGGAATCCCTGATCCCGCGCGTAGAATTGATGAGTATCCGCATCAGTTATCAGGCGGCATGAAACAAAGAGTGATGATCGCTATCGCCTTGGCTGGCGACCCTGATTTATTAATTGCGGATGAGCCAACGACGGCGTTAGATGTAACCATTCAAGCACAAGTTTTACAGTTACTCAAAGATCTACAAGCAAAAACAGGCATGGCTATATTACTAATCACCCATGACCTAGGTGTCGTCTACGAAATGGCAGATGATATTGCGGTTATGTATGCTGGTGAAGTAGTCGAACTCTCAGATAGACAATCATTTTTTACAACAGCTAAACACCCCTATAGTCAGCGTCTGTTTAAATCTTTACCTTCTATGGAAAAACGTTTGATGTCCTTGGAAGCTATTTCGGGCACTGTACCACCGCTGACTGATACTTTTACAGGTTGTCGTTTTGAACCACGTTGTGATCAAGCTTGGATGTTTTGCACGCAAAATATTCCGACAATTAATAAACTTGCCAATGGCCAACAAGTTTTATGTCATGTTTATACAGAGGGTCTTGAAAGGCCTAAGTCAGTTGCAAAAGAAAGTGAAACGTCTACTCAGGCGATTGCGCTGAGTAAAAAAATTGATAAGAATCAAAATTTACTAAAAGTAAAGAATTTACAAGTTCACTTTCCTATTCATAAAGGTTTATTTAAGAAAATTGCTGGATATGTTTATGCTGTTGATGGCGTGGAGATGGAAATTAAATTAGGCCAAACACTTGCTCTCGTGGGTGAGTCGGGATGCGGCAAAACGACAGTAGGCAAGGGCATTATTCAATTGTTGCGAGAATTTACTCGTGGCGAGGTTAAATTTCAAGCTGATAATTTGCTCAATTTTTCAGATGCGGAGTTAAGAGAAAAGCGGGCAGATTTTCAAATAATATTCCAAGATCCTTATTCTTCGATGAATCCTAGAATGTTGGTTGGTGATATCATTGAGGAAGGCATGATCTCACTGCAAATCGAACTTGATAAAGACAAGCGCGAGAAGAAAGTAACAGAGTTATTGGAAATGGTTGGCTTAAGCGAGGATATGCGTCATCGTTATCCACACGAGTTTTCGGGTGGTCAAAGACAGCGAATTTGTATCGCTCGGGCACTGGCTGTCAATCCGAAATTGATTGTATGTGATGAACCTACGAGTGCTCTAGACGTGTCTGTTCAAGCGCAAATATTAAATTTATTAAAAGAATTACAAGCAAAATTAGGTCTAGCCTATCTGTTTATAACCCACGATATATCCGTTGTCGCCTATCTTGCCGATCAGATTGCTGTGATGTATTTGGGCCGAATAGTTGAACGAGGTGCAGTTGAAGAAGTACTCACTAGTCCTAAACATCCTTATACGAAAGCATTGTTATCGGCAGTGCCTGTTATTAATTCCGAAAATAACAATAAACAATTCTTACAGGGCGATTTACCGTCACCGAGTAATCCGCCGAAGGGTTGTCATTTTCATCCTCGATGTCCAGAGGTGATTGATAAATGTCGAGTCGCTTATCCAATTTGCAATAATGACGAGCACAGTACTTGCTGTCACCTTTATAACTAACTAAAAACAGGTAAAGGAAAAATTATGTCGAGGAAAATCATGTTAAAGTTACGTCCACTAATAAGTATTTGCATTGTGTTGATATTGCTTTCGGCCTGTAGTCAATCAAAACAAAGTATGTGTGAAGATCTGTATGATTTGTCAATGAAAAAAATGAAAGTTAAGTTGGGCGGAAATAAAAATGCAGGACAAATGGACTCCTTAATGGCAGCGATTAAAGACGCCGGCATTAAGGAATGCGTCAACCAATCTGAAGAGAATATCAAGAAAGAATTGGAAAAAGTCAAAGCTATGTAACTTATTGATTAGAATTGCGTTTGATATTAGAAGGCCAGGCCCATGTCTGGCCTTTTACATTAATTTTCAATTAGGGTAATAAGTGGTTTTGGAAATAATAGACCCAAAAACAGCTGATTTTGTTATACTCGTGATCTTACCATAATCAATATTTTAGTTAATATCCTAGGAAAACAAAGGTTATTAGATAAGCGTTTGATTTTGTGCGCAAGAATATTTGTAATTTGAAATAAGGGTAAAAAAATGATTAGCAGTTTCCATCCACCACAGCGTATATTAATGGGTCCAGGCCCCTCCGATGTAAACCCAAGAATTCTAGAAGCCATGTCGAGGCCAACAATTGGCCATCTTGATCCTTTATTTGTTGGGCTTATGGAAGAAGTTAAAAGCTTACTGCAATATGCATTTCAAACTGAAAATCAGCTCACCATTCCAATTTCTGCACCGGGTTCAGCGGGAATGGAAGCTTGTTTTGTTAATTTAGTTGAACCGGGCGATAAGGTTATAATTTGTCAAAACGGCGTGTTTGGCGCTCGCATGAAGGAAAATGTAGACCGCATTGGCGGTGTTGCCATTATGGTGGAGGACGCCTGGGGCGAAGCAGTTGATTCGGAAAAATTAGAAAAAGCTTTAGCGGAAAATCCAGAGACTAAAATAGTCGCGTTTGTACATGCGGAAACATCCACAGGCGCTTTATCCGATGCGAAAACGCTAGTCGAAATAGCACATAAGGCGGGTTGTCTGACAATTGTCGATGCGGTTACTTCCTTGGCTGGAGTAGAGCTTAATGTTGATGCTTGGAATATCGATGCAATCTATTCAGGGACACAAAAATGCTTGTCGTGCACGCCAGGCTTGTCACCGGTTAGTTTTAGCGCGAATGCACAAGAGAAAATTAAAAATAGAAAAACAGCGGTACAAAGTTGGTTTTTGGATATGAATTTGGTTATGGGCTATTGGGGCGATGGCTCAAAAGGTGCGAAACGTGCTTATCATCATACCGCGCCTATCAATGCGATGTACGCTTTACACGAAGCACTCGTCATACTAAAAGAGGAAGGTCTGGAAAATTCCTGGGCTAGACATTACAAGCATCACTTAGCATTGAAAGCTGGTTTGGAAGCGATGGGCATCAGTTTTATTGTCAAAGAACAAGATCGTCTACCACAGTTAAACGCAATAACTATTCCGCAAGGCGCTGATGATGCAAAAATCCGGTCTCGTTTACTCAATGAATACCAGCTTGAAATAGGTGCTGGGTTGGGTGCATTAGCTGGCAAAGCTTGGCGCATAGGTTTAATGGGGCATGCTAGTAATCAAACTAATGTATTAACTTGTTTGTCAGCCTTAGATAGCATATTGACATCAGAAGGCGCTAAGATTAATTCAGGTGTTGCGGTTAACGCAGCGAATGGCGTTTATTCTTAATTAGCTGATCGATCATTTTATCTTTGGGTATATGTAGTATCGAATTAATTAATTGATTGAGACAAGGCATGCCTCACTGCTGTCCCACAAATAGTTTGTTTCATGTGTAGCAGTTATCGAGCAATCAGGTCGCATTCAACCAAGCAATCTCCTAACGTAAATCATTGAATTAAGGAGATTGCTTCGGTGTGATCGGTGATCACACCTCGCAACGACCAATTCCTTTGAGATTTTTAATCCTTTATTTCTATCTGGCCACATGCAACGGGAAGACTAGGTACGTAGACGCCATTGACAGTCATGCCATGCAATACGATAGTGCGTTTTTCGATTGGCATTAGAGTATTTAAATTGACAGTATATGAAGCCTTATATTTTAATTTTCCGTCACTTCCAACTAAATCAAAGGGAACTAAAGGTAGAACAATGGGGCCATAAAAAGGTAGTCCTTCGCCAACCGAAATGATGCCATCCGCATTGGTATCTGCCGACAAGGTAGGGCAAGTTGCTTCTAGGTCTCGATTGGACAGTCCGTGAATGTGTTGTGCATGAGGACGATTAGGCTCAAAGCCAGTCGCTTTTATTTCAATCTGCAAAGTGTTTTCGCCTTTCAATTTAATTTTAATTTTGGCTTCTACACCGGAATGATTGAGAGGGTTCATTTTGATTCGATATTTAATTTCCTTACTGTCCGATGCATAACTGGTACTTAACATTGTTAAAAGAGCAATTATGGCTACAATACGGCCGCTGAATAATTTCATAATCTATGTCTCCTAGTTTTAGAGGTTTGATTGCTATGTAAGAGTAATAGCTTAGGGTTTATTGATTTATTTCAATTGAAGTACTTTAGACATATTACCTATAAATATTCACACAAGTATCACGAACAACAAAAGTATTAAACATGGTTAATTTAATGGCGCTTACCGCCGTCATTGTTTTTTTGTCAATAGGAAAATAAGAATATTATTACTCTTGTGATCATTATGCGCATTAATATAGTTTTTCATAAGTTCGTTAAAAATAAAGTATATTTAAAGGTACCGCGAATAAATTTGGCAGCAATCATTGATTGAATAATCGAAGTATTATTAAACCCTTGTTTCGCGAAGAGCTTGCTAGCCATACAAAAAATATTTTTGCGACTGCTTGTTTATGTTTTGCAGCATACGGCTTTTATTTTCTATATTTTTTACAGTTTGTTGTTGATTGTATTTTATTTTAATTTATAGTGACTTATTCAATAATAAATTGGAGTGCAAAATGAGTCAGACATTGATTTTATATCCGCTATTTGCAATGGTTTTATTTAGTTGCGCTGTAGGCATAATATTATTAAAACTGAGAGTGCGCGCTGTCGCTAATAAAGAGCTTAAAGTATCTTATTTTGAGCTAAATCGGGGCGGGACAGCGCCAGATTATTTAGCCAGGGCTACTGAGCTCTATAATAATGTTTACGAAACGCCGGTGTTATTTTACGCTGCCATATTACTTATGTTTAGCTTAAAGCAAGTGGATGTAATTTATATTGCACTCGCTTGGGCCTACATTGTTTCACGCCTGGTTCATGCCTGCATCCTATTAGGGTATAATAATGTGCTGCACCGTCGGAATGCATTTCTTGTTAGTTTCTTAGTGTTAGTCATTATTTGGATACGTCTTTTCATTCATGTTATTGCTTTATAGTAATTAATTACTAGTAGTAGTTAGTAATGGCCAGCATTTGCTATTAAAATATTATTATGCTCTATGGGTAATACTTTGACTTAATGACCGAGTATAATATTTTCGCGTAAGTACTTGTGCTATTAGACATATGATTGTGTATAAATTTTACGATTAAAATAGCTATGAACCACGGCTTGCTCTATTATTCATCTATGAAATCAGAGCAAGGCCAATTAGAAAAAAAACTACCAACAGATAAACTAGTTGATTTATTTTTTCGGTATTTTGTATATTTAAAACATCAGAAGACACGATTTATTTTAAATCTTCTTCTTGGAATTTGTATCATATTGATTAGTGCAACTTTGATATGGATGCTCGGACAAGGTGTGAATTCGATATACAAGCGTGAATTTAATTTGATTCCTCAATATTTGATCTCATTTTGCATTTTATTTTTTAGTGTGCAAATTATTCGATACACTAGAGTTTATCTTCAAGAAGCGATGCAGCAAGAGGTAATACACGCTCTTCGCCGTGACTTGTATAGCCATATCATTAAATTGTCGACACCCTTTAAGAATACGCAAGCAAGTGGCGACTTGCTCACTCGTCTAAGTCAAGATGTCACCAAAATATCTCGCTTTGTAGTTCGTCTCCCGAGTAATCTAATAGCCTTTTCATTGACTGCACTAATTTATAGCGCTTTGTTATTTTACATCGATTCATTTATGGCCTTAATTGCCTTGTCTTTAACGCCAGTGTTTATATTACAACAGCATTTTTTCCTTAGAAAAACACGGCGTACCTCTCGGTCATTTTTGTCGTATCGAGGAAAAATGGCCAGTTTTGAAGAAGAATCCATTAATAATTTACAAGGTATTGTTTCTTTTAATGCCGATCACTTGATGTTAGGTCGATTTAATAAGTTGTTTGTAAAATTTCGGCGCGCTGCAATGAAAAATCTGATGCTGCAAAATTTGTTTAAAATCACTTTTGAAATGTTGGCTGCAATAATTGCGATTGGCTTAATCGCGGTAGGGTTGGATCGAGTCGATTCAGGTATTTTAACAGTCGCTGGTCTCGTTAATTTTATTCTATATCTAGTCTATATTATGGCTCCTATTCGTGGATTGGCCCATTTGCCCGTCAGTTCTCAAATTCTAGCAGCGGCGTCTGAACGTGTCTCGGAAATACTAGATAAAATACCAAATGTAGTCGAAGAACCAAATGCCATAGAGCTTAATAAGCTTAAGGGTAAAATTGAATTTAGAAATCTAAGTTTTGGCTACGATAATACCGTTAACGTGATTAATGACATCAATATAACCATTATGCCAGGCGAATTTATTGGTGTTGTTGGGCCATCGGGGGTGGGTAAATCGACATTAGCTAAATTACTGCTTCGGTTTTATGATCCTAGCAAAGGCGAAATTTATTTAGATGATATTAAGTTACGCAAACTTAAATTGAGTACTATTCGCTCACAAATATCCGTGGTCTGGCAAGAACCGTTTCTAATTGATGACAGCGTGATTGAAAATATTAGATTAGCAAATGAATTTGGCACAGACGAAGAGATAAAAAAAGCAGCTAAAGCCGCGTTTGCGCATAATTTTATCGAGTCTTTGCCTAACGCTTATGAGACGTCCCTAGGAAGTCGCGGAGATCGTCTGTCAGTTGGGCAAAAACAACGTATTGCTTTAACTCAAGCATTTATGCGTCAGTCACCAATATTAATCTTAGATGAAGCGACGTCTGCGCTTGATAGTCATTCGGAAATAGCGATTAAAAACACACTGCGTCAACTAAAAGAGCGTTGTACACTTTTTGTAATAGCGCATCGATATTCAACTATTGCAGAAGCGGATCGAATAATTTACTTAAATTCTGATGGCTGTGTGACTATAGGCACACTTGAAGAATTAAGTAAAAACCATGAGCACTTTGAACAGAGTCTGAAACATCAATTTAGCCATAGCGTGAATGTATAGTAGGTTTATTCGTTTTGAATAATAATAATATTAAGTAAATTATAATACACTCTGACTAGCCGATAATTATTAGAAATAAATTGTTAAAAAAGTGACTAGCTATTTATGACTAGTTAAGCTGATTATTACAATTAGATTATAAATTAGAATTGGGCGTTGATAATCAGACTAATTCTGTAGAAGATATTGCGTGTGATTGGTGAATTGTATCTGATGTAAGGACATATAAGGTATTAGCTTACATCGACATGAAGCCTTACTTATAATTTTATACACACTAGGAGATCATTATGTTGACAGATTACGTTATTAGAGTTCATGGTCGCGATGGCGATGGCGGCGGCGGCGGTGGCGGCGGTCGCGGCGGCGATCGAGACGATGACGACGACGGCGGCCAAGGCGGCGACGGCGATCGTGATGGTGACGGCGGCATGGATGATTAGCGCTAAATATTTAGTTTTAGACTTAATTATTGTTGTATAGATGTGATTAAGTTTATTATCTAAAGAGGATCGGTCAAACTGATCGAACCAGTCGACAACGGCATCATAGTTTTGATGCCGTTGTTTTTTAGAAATTACCAAGTTTTTTATATAACTGATGTCAGAAAGCGGTAAAACAACGTTGAGAGAAGCGGATGGCAAATAGTTTAAAAAGTAGAAAACAGAGGCTTTTCGCACTTAAATTTTACTCTACTTTATTATTTTTATTGGTGGTAATTGGCTTGCCTGGAAATATTCAAATCCATGCGGCTGAGAAAAGTAAAAAACTAAGTGTTACGAAAATTGACAATCAAACCTATATAAAAACTGCTCGCATTAAGCAAGGAATGCTAGTATCAAAAATTACGTTACATTTCAGACAGAAATATTCAGCATTAAGATTTCATCCTAAGAGAGAAGGTGTGAAAATCATTTTACGTATGCAAACTGAAAAAGCAACGCAAACTTACAAGAAAATTGAGAGTCTTTTTTATAAACCTAATCCTGCAATTCCTTTATTTGCGATTCACTTGAGGCACACAAGTCCGAATGAAAAAACTTTAGAGATTCAGTTTAAAAATCAACTTAAATTTAAAATTGTACCCAGTCAAGATTCTTTATCCTTAATTATTTTACTAAACCGTAATAATAAGAGTATTAGCAGGACTGATTTTGAAAGGAATATTAATTCTAATACTGCCCTGCTTAGACTAAAAAAACCGTTTGCAATTAACCTAAAATCAAGTAATGAAATGTTAAGCACGGAAAGGTTGAAGTTAAAAAAATTAAGCGATGATTTGTACGTGTATCCTATCGAAGTTAAATATACGAATTTAACATTAAATCAACTTAGAATAGGGCATTTCGCCAGTAAAGATGCAGCGTATGACCAACTCAAAGAAGTGAGAAAATATTATCCAGCAGCACATGTAGAACAGGTCTCACTGCTGGAAGTCGCTATCGCACAGAAATGGTATCTTACGCAGAAAATAACCAGCAGTTTAAAATATTATAAAAAAAATATTTCGGCCGATCGTTATACACTGAGGTCATTAATGAATTTAGCTGTACTTATGGAAAAGGCAAGTTTTGCCATGAATCAGTCTAAATACCTAAGAGCTATTAATCTATACGAAAAATTATTACGTTATCGTAAAAATGAGTATACAAAACTGGCACACGAAAATCTTGCCATAGCGAGACATAAGAATAAGCAATACGCTTACGCTCGATTTGAGTACAGTTCTTATTTAAATGCGTACCCCCATGGTCAAGACGCGCAAAGAGTTAGGCAAAGATTAAATACATTATTTGGTTTAGAAGAGACACCCAAAATCAGCTTTGCGACTAATGCACCGCTTTTTGTACCGAAACCGACAGAGGGAATAATAAAACCAGAAACAAAGCCTGTGCCTGAATCAGATTCATTTGCGCTAGCAGAAGTTCAAAATAGACTAGCTCGTTATGATTCTGCAACAAATTCTTCTGATTTTGAACGATCTAATAAAGCATCTTTTATTCAAAGATTATATTCAGAGGACATACCCACTCAAATGGCAAATATTGCTGAACCATTCAGCGTTGACAAATCAAGGTCAGTAAATTATCGCTATGGTTATCGATACAATTTGTTTTCAAAACGACGTTCAGATGATTGGCGTATTTCATCGCTCTATTATCAAGCTGACATAGGTAAAAAAAATACTATTCGATTTGGACGTCAATACTTATCGAAGGGCGGCTTGATTGGCCGTTTAGATGGTATTAGTTCAGAATTTAAATTTGGTTCTAGATTTAGCGTAATGGCGTTTGGTGGCTACCCAACGATGTTGTCCGAGCAAAACGATGTGCAAACTAAAAACCGTTTTATTGCGGTAAGTGCAGGCTTACATAAAAAAAACTCACCTTTTACTTTCAATTTATTTGTCAATTCCCAAGAATTTAATATAGCTCAGGAGTTAGATAAAACTGCAATTCGCGAAGAAGTTGGTTTTGAAGCTCAATACTATAAATCAGGTCGTCAGCTCTATTTTATGGTCAGCCACGATAATAATTACGATGACCAAAATACGCTATTGTTTAGGTTGAGTAAAAAATTTAAAAATCGCGTTTTTGCTGGCGTAGTTTTTGACTATCGTAAAGGCCCATTGTTAACTGCAGCCAATGCCTTTTATGGTCAACCTAGCGTTACTGCAAATGAAATTCGCGAAATTTTGGGTGATGAGGAAATTCGCCGATTAGCGAATGATAACAATGCTCGATATGCATCCTTAACATTACGCGGTTCAGTACCTTTAAGTAGTCACTATACAATGGTTGCTGATTTAGTTGCGACCAATATTGATAGTGTTGACGTTGTGAATGGAGTTTCTAAGACGACAGCGATTGATAATGAATATTATTGGACGCTTAGCTTGATTGCTAAAGACATATTTAGGAGGGGTGATAAGAATACTTTAGCTTTACGTCATTCAGACACAATTGATTACAGAAGATTGAGTTTGACTCTAAACTCAGTTATTCCAATTAGTCACAAATGGTATATCAACCCGAGATTGTTATATTTGAGGCAGGATAATTTTAATAGTTTTGGTAAAGTAAATAGGATTCAACCTATGTTAAGACTTAGCTATTATGTCAATAAGGATACTCGAATTGAATTTGATGGCAGTTATCGTTACGTGACTTATGATACGAGCACGGCTAGTCGCTACGAGGATGAGTTATATTTTAACTTGCGTTTACGAACTAGGCGAAACTGGTTTAATCGATAGCCCTTAACTCATTGTAATATTTTTTATTGCTCACTAATTGTTTTTGCGCGCGCTTTAATGGTTCGACAGATTAATTGGTGGTTTTCATATGTTGATTGTGTTGTTATCTCTTTTGCTAGGTCTTGGGCTTGCTGATATGAGTTAAGTGACAGTATTATACCTCCTTTAAAATGTATTTCTAACATTGTTTTAATCGCATCGTCCTCATCCATAGCTATATTTTCTTGCAGAATTTTTATAACAAATTCCATGGGTGTAGTGTAATCATTCAGTATTCCAATACCAATAGTAAACTCTCCACATTGGCGACATCAGCATCTATCCATTTGGTTTATACTAAAATAAAACACACTGTTTTTTGAAGAGTGCAAGAAAATATTAGTATTTTTAAGAGAAGTAAAAGAAAACAAGCTAAATCTAGAATAGTTTATGACATGTAGCGATCTCCGTAACAAAAATAGAAGTGGGTACACTGCTGTCCCGTTAACTTTTTTATCTCGATGTTTAATAGTCGCATTCACTAAACAAAATAAGTGACCGATAGTATCGCTTTCGAAGCTTCTCGTCGTTGCGAGACTGCCTAAGCAGATGACGCAATCTCCTAACGTAAGTCATTGAATTAAGGAGATTGCTTC
>QIKQ01000038.1 GCA_003233075.1 Gammaproteobacteria bacterium | reverse complement strand
TTAATCTAGGATAATTGACAATATGCATACAAATAAACAAAATTCAAAGCTGATCATTATCGCTCTAAGCTTAGCGTTGGTTTTAAATCAAACGTTCGCAAAGAAGTTAACGAAGGGTTTCATAAACCTTAAAGGTAAACCTGCTCCAGCGTTTGTATTAAAAGATATGGATGGCAATATGGTTAACAGTCAATCATTGCGCGGTAAATGGCTTTTTCTACACTTCTGGGCCGGCTGGTGTGGCCCCTGTCGAAAAGAATTACCCGCAATCGAAAAGCTAATCAGCAGCAAAAAAACCAAATCAATTCAGTACGTGTTTATAAATACCGCTGAAACTGAAGACATAGTTTTTAGTTTTTTTGGCCAAATCGGCGTTGAACTACCTAGCCTACTTGATGTGAATGGCGATGTGACTGAAAAATACAAACCCAGAGGTTTGCCGGCCACTTTCATTATCGATCCAAAGGGCAACATGCAATATCTGTTTTTTGGCGGCAGGCCTTGGCATACCAAGCCCTATATCAATTTTCTAAATCAATTAAATAAACAGAATAAATAATTTTATCAATAAAATCACATTCAGCTAGCGTTCAGTTTCAATTCATGATTCGTTCATATTCAGTAAGGTAATCTACTGCCAATGATTAACACGCCAAAGGAAATCTAATCATGAAGTTGAAAAAAATATTGCCACTTTTATTTATACTCTTTACCGGCACTGCGTTTAGTAATGATTACGGTCATAGAGGACATGTTAGTCGTGACGCTAAGATTTTTGCCAAAAGTATTCGCCATGTAGCGCGTAATTTACGACATCGAACTGGATACAGTCATATATCTCGCGATGCTCGAAAACTAGCACGTAAAGTACGTCATTTTAGACATAGCGTTCATGATGGGCATTCGAATCGCCATATCCACCGTGATTTCCATCGAATCAAACGTGCTTACTACCATTTCATGAGAGTGTACCGCCAAGCGCATAACGTTCACCACAATAATCACTTGCGCCGAGACATTCGATCAAAATAGATTTTATGAACTACAAAACGCGGTTAAGCAATGAACTAGACGTCATCGCTGGAATTCGTACGATCATTACTAAACTTTAGATCAACTCAGTAAATCTGAATCCAAGAATAATCTCTAATTATTCTTGGAATTTTTTCAAGTGAAGTTTAATAATATCGGCATTCTGCTATTTATGTTTATCCTTAGCAAACCATAATACGATAACAACCAGTAAAGATAATACTGTCAGAAACAATTTGGTATTAAGAATACGCGCATACTCAATCGCTGCACCAGATGAAGAAAATGAAGGCGAGGACCACCATAAAAATTCAAGTAATCCTGCGATAATAATTCCCATTCCAAACCACAGTTGGCGAAAATAATATAACAGACCACCAATTAATATTAAAACAAGACCACCAAACCAATAATATATCATGCGTTGTCGCTGTGATTCTTTTCTTTCCCAGTCACGAACTGCATTTTTTAATTTATAACGCGTTACAAATGGCTCATCTCTATACGTTTGATACTTTTTTAATTCTTCTTTGGTTTTACCTTTTTCAAATGCCTTAACGTCTGCATCCGCTTTATTATATTTTTCAACTAACTCATCAAAAGTTAAAGTTTTTCGAATATTTTTATCCAACTGCTTATCTAACACTGAAGCTAAAGGATAAAATGTTTTCTTATAAGTGAAATGTACTAATTGCGCACTTAAAGTAAGTATGGCAAAAACGAATAATATTGTTTGTACGATTTTCATTTATTATTTTCCTCTAAAAGCATGCAGCTTAACTTTGTATTTGAATCTCTCAGCCCTAATAAGCCGCTCCAACAAGAGAATCTAATAGTTCAGATAATAGCTAAAACGATTGAAAGAATACCCAAAGCAACTGACAGCAATCCTAACTCACCTGCCAAACGATGGGTCGGATCGGGATGTGCAAGAGCTAGTTTGGGATACTCCCACCATCTCGCTGGAGCAATTCTAAGCTCAATGGTACCATCCACGTCTTCCGCTCTGCCGAATAGGTCGATCCAACCTGGCCAATCAAGTACTATCTGACCTTCGCCTTGCTTAGACCCACCCTTAATATTGGGCGAGAATCTCAAAATACGATATATAGTCTCAAATTCACTCGTGATTCTATACCACTGGCCGTGACTAATGCGCCGCTTCTTTTTACTTGACATCCAACGGTAGGAAATAACAAACCAAGCAGGTGGAATGCCAATTTTATCTGCAAAGATTGACGGGCTTAATCGATAAAAACTGCCTTTTATACCATTCATTTTCTTAAACTCATTTTAAGTCTGTCCCTAATTGTCGTTTTTATAAAACAATCATCTTTGCAAATTCACTCTAATTTGTAAACGCTAAGAAAGAATTTTAACTCAGTATTTTGCTTTGAATTGCGCAACTATTGGTCAAAAATTTTTTTATCAACAATAAGTCTCTTAAGTATTTTCTTAAAAAAATATTTCGAGGTACATATTAATTTGATATGTTTCCTTACCCTGTCTATTTCAGTAATCTCTATACTTACATGTTTTTTTGAATACATCAGATCAGTAAATTGATTCATTAACTTCTCAATCTGGGAACTATTGCCATATCGGTTTCTCCAAAAAAGATACGATTGCTCTAAAGTTAGCTTGTCGTTAATATCATAACATTTTAAAGCTTGTCTAAATTGCGTTAATAATTCTTCAATTTTGGATAGACCTTTTATCCGGCGCTGAATTGTTAAAAGAGCAAGCCGTTTACGCCACATGCGTCGAGTAATTATACCAAATTTTAAAATAAAACGCAGCGTATAGTATAAAAATACTAAGCTTAAAATAGTCACAAGCCAAAAAGGTAAAAATAAATCTGCCTTGCTTTTGAATGCCAACTTATGATATTTAGATTTGGCAAGTGAGGGACTTGGATCAAAATACTCTAATTCTGTTTTAACAACATTTTTATAAGCAATGCCTGACTGGCGTATAACATAACTTAGGGTTTTGACACTTTGCATACCCAAACTAGTCACAATTTGTTTTTCGTCTGATTTAACCAAATTGATTTCTTGTTGACGACTACTTCGCATGTTTTTTAAACTTTTTGGCAGCCATGCTACTGGCACGCCAGATGCCTTAATACGAATAGTATAAAAATAACTTCTATTGGTTAGGCTAAAAATATTTTTACTACTACTCACATCAAGTTGTAGGCTACCTACAGTCAGTACTGGCGACAAATATTCAGGCAATTCTAATACTGAAATAGCATAGACTTTACTACTTTGTCTTACTGCTTCAAAGTTAACTGTTATTAAAGGTACGTTAAGTTTTAATTTGCCGGACTGCGTTGGAAATGCCAGCCAGCCAAAAGTATAGAATGTTTTATTCGGATGATCAATTTTTTTAGTTCTTTCAACAGCTACTTTATAAGAAAGAGCATGATCAGATTCAATATTTTCATAGGATATCACCAATCTTGGCCCGTTCGCACTAAAGCGACACAGAATTTTTACTTGCTGGCGTACCCATAATGCTTGCGATGTAATACTGCAATCCACTTTTCGCTTTTTCGACGAATCGCCTGACGTTATAGCCCATAAAAGTGAATAACTAAATGCTAATCCGAATAGCATTAAGCACAGTTTAAAATACGCGACCTTGTGTCTCTGATGAAATCTAATTACCATGGTTTTGTATTCGGTAACGTCATAAATTCATTCTCGGGTACAAATATATTATTTTCGAAGAAAAACATTCTTTTCCACATGAAATTATCATCTTGCTTTAGATTAAGTACTTTAAGCTGCGTAATATAGTTAGACTGAGCGCTGACAATTTTATGCTTTACAAAGGCAGATCTATTCAAATGAGAATTTTTTCCTTTAAGCTGAGTCGATTTAAGCAAAGATTTTGCCTGCGCATCTATTTTATTTCGAACATCATATTGGTAGTTTTTATTTTTATTTTCTTCTTCTTTATTATCCAGACCCGCCGCACCTCGATCTATTTTTAAATCGGGCAATGCCCTCCTGAATTGAGGACCCTTGCCAACACGTGAAGTGATTGTCTCATCATAACCTGCGTTTTTTAGAAAATTGATATAGACTTGCTTACATATTTTATAATTATCTCTCGCCTTTTCATGCTTGCTATTATAAATTAAAGTATCTTGATAGTACTGTAAAGCGGCCGCATAATTTTGACTAAAGAAATTACTGTTTGCCATATTGAAAAGCGCACTTGCCCTTTGAACATCCGAGCTCGCTTGCCGAAAAGCGAAAGAAAAATAGCGCGCTGCTTTCTGATATTTCTTAAGTCGATAAGCACTCGAACCAGCGCCAATCAGTGCACTGTATCCTTGTCCATGACTAAATAAAGTTTCGGAATTGTCGAATTGCTTAGATTTATAGGCCTTTAACGCTGATTCATAAGCAGAACGATCCTCATCAACGGAACAAGAATACAAAAGGCTCACTAGCAGCAGCATTACTATACTCTTTTTAATATCTCGACTTGCCAGTCCTTGAATCGCTTGATTCTTATTAACACCTTGCTGACTGGGCAAAACAATAAGTATTAATAGACAATTTATAGCGATAATCAGCGGAATATCAAAATACTCCAACCAGACTAAATATTTTTGGTCACTGGCGTCAATTTGATAGCTGGCCAAATTAGAAATTCCATCAGAATACAAAAGTCTGCTATCCGAGTCAGAGTCACTTTGAGATGTATATTTCCCGCCAGTTTGCTGTGACAGATCAGTCAGAAAAGATTGATTAAGTTTCGAGATAACTGTTTTATCGTGATATTTTAACCAACCACCTTTTCGAGCAGGTATAGCGCCTCCCGCCAGTGTACCCATCCCGAGGCTGTACACGGAAATATTGCTACGCCTTAATAGCCTTATCTGGTTTTGTATTTTGCTTCCGGCTAGGTCATCGCTCAACTCTCCATCACTTACAAGCAAAATCGCTTTAGCCCTGTTTTCGGAGCTAAGTAGGCTATTTCTAGCTTTGTCTAAGGCAAGATCTAAATGACTACCATAAACCGGCAACATGTTGGCATCAAGCTGGACCAAATATTTTATTAGACTTTTTTTATCTTTGCTTAGCGGAGATACAAGCAAACTCTTACCTGCATAGACAATTATTCCAAATCGATCACCTCGACTTAATTCGATCAAAGTTATAATTTCTGATTTGGCTCGACTAATACGATTTGGTAAAACATCTTCAGCCAGCATTGATCTGGATACATCAAGCACCAACATAATATCGACACTTTTGCGCAAATGATCTGCACTGTCTTTTTCTAACGATCGCGGTCCAGACATCGCGATTGCGAATGCCAACCACATTAAGGCATACAAGAAATAACGCAAGTGGATCAAACCGCGTGACATAGTAATTTGACTAAGTTGACTCCAGGGTAATAATGCTTTGCTGACAAACTGATGTCTAGATGCTAATTTCGTCGCTGCGATGATGCTCAGAGCCATTGGCAAAAGTAATATTAGAAGCCATTCTGGTTGCTGTAATTGCATAGTCTATTTCCTAGCCAGAAAAATAGTTTTCGCTTGCCATAGTAACAACAATAACAAGCCAAGCCCGAGTGGCATGCGATACCAAGAAATACTTTCCTGTCTTATTTTAGCATTAAGCTTCATTCGACTACTTGATGCTAGGCGTCTAATCATTTCGTCTACACTTGAGATTTTATTCGCCAAAATAAAACCACCTCCAGTATGATTAGCGATCGAACGTAATAAGCGCGTATTAACCGGATCAAAGAGTACTTTACTGACATCCCGTACTCCGCGATTTTCTGCATTAGTTAAATTAGTACTGCCGATGCCAATGACATCAAGAAAAATATTTTTTGAACGATATAATTCGACTAAGTTAAATACTTTTTGTTGCTCTATAATCCTCGCACCATGTCCCAATAAGATTACTCTCGGCTGTGTTTTGAGATTATGTGTTTTCGCATACTGAAATATTAACTTTGCGCTTAGGCTTAATCCATAACTAAGATGATTTGATCTACCAGTAAGTTCAGTATCAACCCGAGCTAGCTGTTTTAGTAGAAGCTGGGTATCACTACTGAAGGGCACCAGAACATGCGCTTGGTCCGAATAGGCGACAATTGAAATTTTATCTCCTTTGAATTTTTTAATAATTTTTGAAGCGACTGTTTTTAAAAAAGACATGCGATCAAGCTTCACCCCGGAAACTTGGTAGTCTTTCAACATCATACTAATTGAATTATCAATCAAGATTACAAAATGTCTTTCCGATTTAGCGATTGGTCGTATCGACCCCAATGTATATGGCTTTGCCAAGCTAAATATTAAACACGCAGTGATAGCAAAAACGAGCAATCCTGTACTGCTTAGAGTCTTCCTATTACTAACATTGTTTAGCGATTTTTCGGTGAGTTTGATGAATGGAAATATAAAAGAATGTTTTTGACTCGAATCAAGCCAAGGTTTACTCAAAGTATAATTTTTAATTTTCCACTTGAGTAAGTAATAAAAGACTGGCACTAAAACTAATATCCACAAATAAGCAGGCTTATCAAAATGAATACTAGCGATCATAAGCCATGAGCTCGCTTAATGAGTGATTTTGCGTTTCTTAATAAATCAAAGCAATCTTGCTGTGTAACGATTGACGAACCGAAGCGGGTTTTTTCTAAGTCACGGCGAAATCTTTTTACATCCTTATCTTTGTCTAAACAAAAATATTTTATTTTTGATTTAAATATAGCCTGCTCGACCAAAGCCGATAAACTCGCTAATAAGTGTTTATTGCTAATTCGATTATTTTGATATTTTTTTTCAATCCGCTTAATGGAATAACAAGGTCTAGACTTTCGATAAAAATAAATTACGACGAACAACAATAAAAACGTGATTATGCTAACTAGACTAGATGAAATAAAAGTTGAGACATCCGATATAAAAGGCTCATCAATATCGTGAAAATTTGTAAGTTTGGCTGCTAGTGAGCCTTTTGCCAATACTTCAAACATCATAAACACGTTGCCAATTTAGAATCAGCATTATCATTGGTTTTTATTTGAATGTAAGTACTTGAATAAATTTTCAGTCTTTGTTTGATTGATTTAAGCAACTTCAAACTTTGATCCTGATAATTCTGCCGCAGATTGTTATCCGCAGTATTAATTTTAATACTCGCCTGCAAATTAGCAGAACAAAGAGACAATTGACCTACGTCAGGCAATATCATCTCAGCTGGATCCACGATATGAATCGGGTTGATTCTATTATATTGGGCAAACCTTGCAAAACTCGAATCCAATACATCGTTTTCAGATTGTAGAAAATCGATAAAATCACTGACTATAAACACAATATTACCTTTACCGTATTTGGTTTGACTCAACTCAATTGCCTCGGACAAAGATGGCATTGCGTACTCTATGTTTATAGGTGGACAAGGTTTTATGGTTTTACTAAGATTAAAACTTATTTGATTTAATTCGCTACTAAACTGACATAGTTCGTGATTTGGCTCTACATTAAAAATCGCGACTGAACAATTACGGCAATAGGCTTTAATCGCAATAATGGTTGAAACAATTGCCGCCTGAGTTACTTTTAATTTTTTAATTGAGCCAAATCTCATGCTGGCTCTACGATCATTTAATATTAAAACTTGCTGTTGCTTGTCTTCCGTGTAGACTTTACTATGCAAACGATCAAATCTAGCACTCATACGCCAGTTGATATTTCGAATATCATCGCCGCTTAGATATTCTCGATTCTCTACAAACTCCATACCTGGTCCTCGATAAAAAGACAATTGTGGACCTAGAGATTTTACAGTGGACATTAAATTGCTTTCAGAACTAAGTGTGGTGGTCTTTTCCGCACTAACTATGTCAGCGATTAATTGCTGAAATTCGGTTTCAGATATCAGGGGCTGATTAACTGCTTTTTTAGCTCGCTGACCTTGGACTAGTTGAATAAGACTTTTTACGCTAAACATTTTTAATCTCTAAAAAAACGATGCAACATGAAAATCAAGGTGCTGGGACAGCGTCTAGTAGAGCAGAAATAATACTATCTGTACTAAGCGATTGACTGACCGCCTGAAAACTAAGGACTAGTCTGTGACGCAATACATCTGCCGCTAAACTAAAAACATCATCTGGCGTAACAAAGTCGCGCTTATCCAAAAAGGCATGAGCCATAGCACAGTGCAATAAAGACTTACTCGCCCTTGGTGAGGCGCCGAATCGAACCATGTTCTTGAGCTCTGGAACAAATTTTTCTACTTCACGCGTTGCTGTTATTATATCAACGATATATTTTTTGACGCTCTCTTCTATGTGCAATGATTGTAAGCTTTTTCTAGCACGCAAAATATTGTTCGGTGAAATTTTGTTTTTTGTCTGTAACGATGTGTTGTTAAAACCTTGCGATAAACCTCGATTTATAGTTAATATTGACGTGCAGCTGAAAACGATCTAATTGCGCTTCGGGTAAAGGGTAAGTACCTGATTGCTCAATTGGATTCTGAGTTGCAATCACTAAGAATAAATCTGATAAAACATGAGTTTGCTTACCCACGGTTACCTGATGCTCTTCCATCGACTCTAATAGCGCAGATTGGACTTTAGGTGGCGCACGATTAATTTCATCAGCAAGAATAATTTCATGGAATAAAGGGCCGGCAAGGAATTTAAACTGACCGCTTTTAGAGTCATAAATGTCACTACCGGTAATATCTGCTGGCATCAAGTCAGGTGTAAATTGAATGCGTTGAAAACTTGCATGTACCGCTTCTGCCAAGGACTTAACAGCTGTCGTTTTTGCTAAGCCGGGTGGGCCTTCCAGCAAGAGATGTCCACCTGTCAGGATGGAAATAAGCAATCGATTAATCAAATTTTCTTGACCAACGATCGATTGTTTGATTTGAATTTGTAAATTCTCAAATTCGCTAATACTTGAAGTCAATAGTTTACTCCGCTTAACTTATTCTTGATTTTTATTTCAAATATATAGCTCTGAAGTAATCAGAGTTCCCTATATAATTGCTCGTGATATATAAGATATATAAAGCAAGTATAAATCTTAATTAATGCGTACTAAACAATTATATCAGGATTAATATTATTTCAAGCTGTGTAATGCCTAGAGTATACGCACGAATCAACTTTTCTAGACTTAAAATTCAATGAAGTTTTAGTAAGAATTTGCCTTCAAAAATTAATCGACTAATTTTTAAAAGCCCACTATATAAGTGTACACTAATATGATGATTTTTAATGATAATGCAAAGAACTCAATTGAAGAGAAATACAAAACGCTCGAGAAACCGAGCGTCTTTTAGAAATGTTTTTAAAAGCTATTCACTATTAGCGGTAAATAATTTATAAGCAAAAAATTATTTCGCGCCTAATTTGCGACTAAGCTGCTCTTTTTTTTCTAACAAAAGTTAGACCCGCGAGCCCTAATGCAAATAACAGCCAGACACTAGGTTCAGGAATGACTGCCACCTTTTCCATGGTAAATAACCAATCACTTGAATATAAATGGCGAGCTGGATCAGTATTATTGTCATCCGGGTTTAAACTTCCTGTCCAATAGTGATTCATCCAACCCCAACCTGAGATTCCATCGTAACCACGATGACCGACGCCGCCTTCATCACCCATTTGAAAAAACAAACCTTTTCGGTTTGATTGGTCAGTCAATCCCCAAGTGCCAAACGAACTTGAGATGCTACCAAAGTTATTACAACAGGTCCCACCAGTTCCTGTTACCGTAACATCATCTAAACCGCCCTCACCACCTGGTTGACTCACACCAACCGAATAAGTGAAATCGATTGTCCATATCGCAGTGGAACCAATTGCGTAGCTCGAGCCAATATCTCGACCCCCAAATGCTGTTCCATAAATACGGATACTACTACCGTCATAGTCTAATTTCATATCACTAGACGCGTCGTCAAAATCAAAGGTAAAAGTATCGGATGAGTTTCCACCAATTAATCCATCAAGACGAAGCCCATAGTAAGGCGAAGCCGCACCACCGTCCGGGTGATTAGCGAGTTTATAAGTTCCTACAGCAATAGCAAAACTTGTGCTTGGTAAGATTGAAAAAGAGAAAAATAAAACTGCGAATAATTTTTTAAATGACGTCATGATATACTCCCCCCAGAATAAATTTTAGTTTACAAAACAATAAATTTTAGTTTACAAAACAATAAATTTTTAATTTTAAGTATCTAATTTTTCTTGATAGAAAAATATAATGGTAAATAATTATAATATTGGCTAACTAATACAAAGCATCTTGCTCCGCGACATTATTGTACAACAAGACATTATATAAAGTCTAGATATGCATTTTAATTTACTGATTTAGTTAGCTTTCTTACATATATTGTTCGCAGCATAACATGCTTGATTGTGCAAAAAATATACCAATAGCGGCGGATTGAGAGTGGTCGAGCGAAATGCAACAGCCGAATTGTCATTCTAAAATCAGCCCACCTATTTCATCAATGCGAGCCAGTCATTAAAATAAGCTGGATGTAAGCTAATTTTTGTTGAATTATCCGATATGTTGCTCTGCAATTTTTAGCCATTGCTTTTCTTTCTTTTGATAGTATTTAGGTGATTGCTTAGCACGCAATACGCACTCATTAAATATTTCTTTTGCTTTTTCAAGTTGCTTATTTTTATGTAATAGTAAGCCATAGCGCACGCGCGCTTCTTCGCCTGGATAGGATCTCGCCAGCACCGAGTATTCCGTCAGAGCCGCTTCTGTTTCACCTAATTCTTCTAACACACGAGCAAACATTAAATGGCCTTCGTGAGATTTGAAATTAGGGTTTTCTGCAATTAGAAGTTCCAATGTTTTTTTAGTTTTATCAAATTGATCTGTATCAAATTGCGCTTGGGCAATAATTAACAATATGTGCGGGTCAGTCTCATTTCCTCCTCTCAAGCAAGCTTTAAGTAAATCTAAGGCATCCTGCGACATTCCCGCTTCAAGACATTCTTCGGCAAGCTTAAGTCGATTTTCCATAGTATCCGATAACGCTAACTCATCACGCCTGCGTCTTAACTCTCGTTGTGGATCAACCGCTTTGAGTAAAGTGCTACTCGCTTTTCGCACATGATGGCTCTTGCCCATATCAGGCAACACCTGAGTAATAAAATAAATAGCACAGCCTATGCCTGGTAAAATAATAATAATGTAAATCCAAAAATACTCACGACCCGTTTTTATGACGTGAACAGCAAATGCAATCTGCACTAACACTGTTAGAATTAACAAGATTGGCATGAATCTCCTCCACCTAATTAATAAACTACCCCACCGCAAGCTGCGGGCTAAGCTGGATCTAGCCCGCATTTCTCACAGCCCATCTGCTACGACGGCCCAATCGCACACTCTGACTGGATTTCACTCGGTCGAAAGGCTCGACATAGT
>QIKQ01000286.1 GCA_003233075.1 Gammaproteobacteria bacterium | reverse complement strand
TCAATGAATATGTTTTGCGCAATAAGGAAACATTTGACCCATTCTTCCAGATGATTTATTCCGTGGCATCAGATCCAGAGCACTTTTATAATGCGAATTGGTTACACCAATATTTAATGCCGCTTTCTTTGGCTGACAGAGATGAGGTTTGGACAGTCTATCTGCATGATCAACATCATGAAACCTCAATGGCTAGGCTTATTGACTGGGCCATGCTTGATGAAGATAAATTGTATTTATCAAGCCAATCGCGCTTATTAGCCGCTAAAGCACTGGCATGGATTTTTACAAGTACTGATATTTCCTTTAGAGATAGAGCAACTAAAGCGCTGGTTGTCTTACTTGAAAATAATATCAAAACAACAATGGATCTATTATTGGAATTTGAAGAAGTAAATGATCCGTATATCTATGAACGTATTTTCGCTGCGGCTTATGGGGCGGTATTACGCTCGAATGACCTTAGCGATATCGATTTACTTTCGCAGCATATTGTAAAAACAATATTTAAACCTGAAGAGGTTTATCCAAATGTCTTGGTAAGAGATTACGCAAGAAACATTGTAGAGTATGCTGTTTATAAAAAACAGTTCTCTCTTGATGACATTTTTATCATTCGCCCTCCTTACAGCAGTACTTTCCCTTCAGTATTTCCAACGAACGATGACATCGATGCTTATCGGTACGACTATGAATCAAAAGACTTCAAGGATTACTATTGGGGCCAGAATTTTATACTAAGTTCAATGGTTACTGAATATGGACGTGGGGTGTGCGGTTATGGTGATTTTGGGCGATATACATTTCAAAGTGCATTACATAGTTGGGGAGACTTTAATCCGAATGATTTAAGTAACTATGCCTGTAAATTAATTTTTGAAAAATATGGCTATGGTGTTGAGAAGCATGGAAAGTTTGATCGGCATTTAAGTAGTAGCGACGGACATAGAAATAAAACTGAAAGAATCGGAAAAAAATACCAATGGATTGCGCTATATGAGGTTTTAGCACGACTTTCTGACAATCATAAAATGATCGATGGATGGGCAACACACAGAAAAAATGATAAAAAATACGTATGGTTTCAAGGCCCCTGGAATTCATCTGTAAGAAATATTGATCCAACCGTGATAAGTCGTCCATCAAAAGATACTTACAGCTCTATAGTTATTAAACATAACTATGATGACTGGAAGCATAAGAATAAAGATTGGTTGGTTCGCGATAATGATTTACCCAAGCCAGAGGATATAATTTCACCAAGTTATCCAAACGCTGATGAATGGCTAGTTTTAGAACATCATCCTTCATGGAAAGAGCCTGTACCCATGGGCAAGGATAAATACAACCATCCTCGAAAACGTCTATGGTATCAAATAAGGAGCTACTTTGTAAAAAAAGAAAATAAGGAAAAATTACTCACTTGGCTTAAGACTCAACATTTCATGCGGCGATTGCTCCCTGAAAGCTATGACCGTCATCAAGTATTTAGTCGAGAGTATTATTGGTCGCCAGCCTATCAGTATTTTGATAAGCCCTATTATGGTGATTATGACTGGCAAGAGGTTCTTGACGAAAATAGAGACAAGGTGATGGCTCATGTTTTGACAACAGCAGAGGGGCATATATGGGAGTCTGGTTCGGATTATGAAAATCAACCATCGTATCTATCACCCCGACGACTGATGTTTTTAGAGATGAACTTGCAATATTCGAATAATATGGGTGAATGGCTGAACAAAAATGGTGAGATTATTGCTAGGGATCGGTCCGTTATAAACGGTGAGTCTTCAAACTTGATTGTTAAAAAAGATGCTTTGCAGAAATTTCTAAAGGAAAATAACCTGTCAATATTTTGGACTTGTTTAGGTGGAAAAGGAATTTGTGGCACATTCTCCAGAGGAAAAAAATATTCACAGTGGCTTGAATTTTCGGGAGTATATACTTTAAAAAATGGGAATGTAAAAGGAGAACTCACTCCCTTTATTAAAGGCGCTCAGTAGAAATTAGCCCCATAAAAATACATAATAAATCGTTTCACCTGACATTTTTCTACTGCTAATTCAACATTCAGGTGAACTCAAGAACAAGGTGAAATATGAGAGCAAATGTAATCGCTGTTGCCATTACAGGTGCATCAGGTTCGTTATACGGTCTTCGACTGGTTGAGCTGTTACTCAATGCGGGTCAACATGTTGAACTGATGGTTTCCAAAGCGGGGCAGCTCGTCATCGCAACGGAAACGGATTTAAAACTCCCGTCAAGACCCGAAGAAATGACTCAGGCCCTGCTGTCCTATTATAAGATCGAATCCTCTCTGCTAACGGTATACGCCAAAGAAGATTGGATGGCACCCCTTGCCAGTGGTTCTAGCGTCCCCGCTGCGATGATAATTTGTCCGTGCAGCAGTGGCACCTTGGCCTCAATTGCCAATGGCCTGAGTCAAAATTTAATTGAGCGTGCCGCAGATGTGGTGATAAAAGAGCAGCGTAAGTTAATTATCGTGTCGAGAGAAACACCTCTGTCCGTGATTCACCTTGAAAACATGCTTAAGTTAGCGCGCATGGGTGTGATGATCTTACCTGCCGCCCCTGGTTTCTACCATCGTCCGAGTACGGTACAAGGGTTGATTGATTTTGTAGTAGCACGAATATTAGATCAGCTTAATATTGAGCACCAATTATTAGCACGTTGGGGTGAGTGATTTTATTGTACGACGGTTGTTGCGCAGAGACTGATCTGATTGCTCTATGTCGCGAGGGACAGGCTCTTGGGGAACGTTCTCAATTAAAAAGACCGTCCTGTTGCGCCTGATAAAAGGCATGAGCTTGTCGGGCTGACAAAGACTAAATTCGATAAGCCTCAAGATCAACGCTTATCACCCGATGACCGTGCACGGTCACCTTACCATGGTAACGTTGCTCACCATCGCTGGCGAATTCAAACAAATAAATCCGCCGTACTTGTAGCCACCCTTGGTTTGTTCGTCCCAGCCATATTTTTTGTTGTTGCACGGTATCATCAAGTAACTGTACCTCATCTTCTTTGCATGCTCTTTTCCCTGCCGCGCGAGCATTTTCTTTTGCCAGCATACCTTGTGCCCAGATAAAGAACACGACAACAACCAAAACAATTAAAAGGCCGTCAAGCATGAGAATTCGCTCCTAAAAATTATAGGATATATAATCCGTAGCGTTAATCTATAACGCTACGGGTATAGATTTAATTTGGTCCATTAGTCCACTGCTTCGAACCACGCTTCGCTTTAATGCTTGTTTAAATAAAAGCTCGCTTCCAGACAGAATAATTTTTTCTTTTGCTCGAGTAATGGCCGTATAAAGCAGTTCACGACTAAGGATAGGCATATTATTCTCAGGCAGTACGAACATAACTTGTTTAAACTCTGACCCTTGACTTTTATGTACCGTGATGGCGAATGCAGTTTCATGTCGTGGCAATCGTTTAGGGTGTAATAATTTAGCCTCTCCACGATGGCTTTCAAAAAAAACTCGTAATTCATTATTATGTTCAACACTATGTAATACCAAGCCGATATCACCATTGGCCACGCCCAGCAGATCATTATTTTCCAGTACCATAATCGGTCGGCCTGCATACCATTCGTCAGAAATTTTTGCGCCATATTCTTTTTGAAAGGTCTGTTCAACCCGAGCATTTAAACCGTCAACACCCGTGTGGCCATGCCGATGGACTGTTAAAATACGAAAGCCATCAAAGACGGAGAATATTTTTTCAGGTGTTGCGCGCTCGTGTACGATTTGAAAAAACTCTTTATAACCTGCTGTTAGTGCAGCTGTACACGTTTGTATTTCATTTTCCCCTTTTGATTCAAGCCAATCAATATCTGTAGAGGGTTGGTTTGTTAGCTCTTGAATGAAAGCAGATTCATTGCCCAATAAAGTATATTTTGCGAGTCGGCCAATACCACTGTCCTCTTTAAAGCGATAGCTCTTTTGTAATACCACAACACTATCTTGAATTGCAGAATTAACGCCATCATAAAGTGGAATAACATCTCCGCCAAGCTGTTTAACATGTTGTACCAACGTTGCAGAATATTGACCTGTTTGTTGGCATAAATCACTTAATACCGAACCGGCACTGACTGAGCTAAGCTGGTCTTTATCACCAAGCAGTATCAGGCGACAACGTGACGGTAACATTTCGACTAATTTGACCATTAAAGACAAGTCTATCATTGAGGCTTCGTCAATAATCACTACATCTGCTGCGAGCTGTTTTTTTCTTCGTTGTGATCCGGGTCCGGGGGTAATACCCAGCAAACGATGCAAGGTCACAGCATCGTCTGGTATTTGGTCTAATGTATTCTTATTGACCGTCAAATTCGCTTTAGCATTCCGTACCGACTCCTGTAAACGTGCAGCGGCTTTGCCGGTAGGAGCACTTAAAATAATACGCAACGGATTGCTTGTCTGTTGCACCAGCAAAACCAAAAGCTTGATCACTGTGGTTGTTTTGCCTGTACCTGGTCCACCTGAAATGATACAAAAGCGTCTCAATATGGCATTAATTACGGCGACACGTTGCCAGTTTGGTTCAGCCTGCAGTGCTGTTGAAAAAAGCTGCTTTACGCCGCTCTTCAATATGTCCATATCCACGTTAAAGCCTAAGCTGTCTGGCTGGACTTTGTCGTGGATTGCTTGTGCCAGGTATTGCTCATATCGCCAATAACGTTGCAAATATAAACGGCCTTGTTGATCCAAAATTAACGGACGAAATTCACCCGGTTTTCCCACCACTGAACTTGCGTGTAAGGCTTGTAACCAATCTTCATAGTTTGGCAAAATAACCGCGTGTTCTCGCCCAGGAAAATAGATCTGTCGCCCAGAAAAAGAGCGAAGATCAACACAAACATGGCCTTGCTCAAGACGTTGACTAACAAGCCATGAGGCCAACTCAAGCTCGTCGAAATAATCCTTCCCTGAATTTAGTCTGAGCATAAAGGCGCTAAACTGAGAGGCCAGGTTTGCAGTATAAATAGATTCTTTCTGTTCTGAAGCAACAACAACTTGAGCATTGAACTCTGTTGTTTCTATCATGCTGATTTTTTTCTTCTGGAATGCTCTTCCAAGCTAACGAACATCCAGTAACTCCACGTCAAAAACCAAAGTTGCATTAGGTGGAATCACCCTGCCTGTGCCTCTCTTTCCGTAGCCGAGGTCTGACGGAATAATTAAGACTCGCCGACCGCCCACTTTCATCCCCTCTACACCTTGATCCCAACCTTTAATGACTTGACCCGCGCCCAGAGAAAATTCAAATGCCGTGCCCCGGTCGCGCGAGCTATCAAATTGCTGCCCTTTTTTATCCGCTGCAGAATTATCGTAGAGCCAACCGGTATAATGCACCGCAACCGTATTCCCTTGCGTAGCCTCTGTACCGTGGCCTACAACAACATCTGTCTTAATAAGCTCCATCATACCTTCTGTCGAATTTTTAGTTTCGACTGAATCCGAACAGCCATTTAAGACCACAAAACTCGCAATCAAAAAAATCAAATAAATACGCTTTATCAACACTCACACTCCTGCAAACTATAATTCTAAAATTAATTGTATCTACCGCAGCCATTTAAGTCAGCATAAAATACTTGATACCTGAACCTCAAGCTCCTAGGAATGGCCGCAGCTGACAGGTTATTGGAACTTCAGGTGAAGCATCAACCCTCCGGTTTTTTCCGCGAGTAATGAATATTCTCGGGTTGTATTAGGGTCAGAGAGACCCAGCGGCAGCGTGAATACGGGGCGAGGTATATCGGAATAATAAATACGGTCATCCGAGGGTTCGTCACCAATTAGTACATAGGCGCCAGGAAGGTTTGCTGATTGAACGGCTTTAGTGAAGGCCTGGCCGATAGTTTCGTTATTACCAACAAAAGGCGCGCCTTGCATAAGTTGGTCGAACATCGCCCCCATTGTGCCTATATAAGTATCTGTTTCTCCATCAGAAAACCAAGTAATGCCCGAGAGTTTTTTGCCTGATTTTATCACCATAACGCGTAATATGGGAACTAAGAATGTTGCTACACCATGCATTGAACCTGTGGCGTCGACAACCAAATGAATATCTTTACCAGGGATTTTTTTAAGGCCGTCAATAAATAACTCAAAGTCTTTTTTACCTACGCTGACGGACTCCAGAACGCGTTCTATTTGTGTTTCGGTGGCCATGCCTAGCATATCGCCCAGCTCGGCAAGCAGACGTTCCTTATCTTTCAGGACGTTTTCAAGTTGTTCATTGGAGGCTTGTAATTCTTTTTTGAGTTTGGGTACCTGATAGGTTTCAGCTATTCGGTGAGTGATGAGTATAGTGACGAGTAAAAATATAAAAGTGGCTAACATCAATAGAGCGACATCCGAAAAGCTTTCGTATATGTTACTCGATGACCCGGCTCTTCGGCGTTTGGAAAGGGGCATCTTATCGTTTACCAAATAGCCACATCAGGCGTGCCCACCAGCTTCGGTTTACGGCGTTGATTAAGTGCATTTCATCTCTTAGTACGTCGCAATAGGCGCGGTGGCGTTTAATCATGTCATCTAATGATTCATCATCATCGCCTTCTTTAGCACTTTTTCGAAAGCGGTTAAGCTCTTCTTTAAATGCTACCATGGTTTCTTGGGATGCAGCGAACCCGGTATTTATTCTGTGAATATTTTGATCGAGCAATTTCATTTCAGCATTCAGCAGGCGTGCTTCACGAGCGAGTGAAGGCTTGTAGTCTGATGAGCAGTAAACCAGACAGGTGTGCATTAAATTATCATAGAGCTGGTCGACGCCATTTGCAGTGATTTGAGCAAAAACGCGCAATAATACACCACCTAATACCGCACCCAACAATGTGGTATAAAAAGCGGTGCCCATTCCTCCCATGGCTTTTCGCAAGCCTTCAAGAAGAAGCTCTTGGTCATGTCCTAGTGCTTCTAAAGAACTGGTGAGGCCTGTCAGGGTTAATGTGAGGCCCATAACGGTACCAATTAAACCTAAGGTGATCAGTATGTTCCCCATGATTTCAATGCTATGGCTGGTGCGTTGCAGCGTCGCAAGTTCGATGTTGGCGAGCACCTCAACATCAGGTTGACCATCTGATTTTAGTGTCTGTTGCAATGCGCTAAAAAAACGTTGGCTTGCTCGTGTCGTAGATGAGAGGTTAATTTTGAACAAACCGCCGTTAACGGCGGCTTTTTGTATTTTTACAATGGCAAGGTTTTCGAAAGTAATTCTCAGCGCGAGCATTCCGCTACCAATGAGGCCAATAGTAAACATACCGGCTATAAGCCAAGTGATACGGCTGGGATCGTTTTCCATAAACGTCCAGATTTTGGCATCAATATAGAGTGTAAGATAGACAGCCGTGCTTAGAAGAGCCCACGCCGTCCAAAGCGATAGAGTCTTGTACGAGTTTATTTTCATAATAGTGGTAGTACTTTTTATTATTATAAAAT
>QIKQ01000270.1 GCA_003233075.1 Gammaproteobacteria bacterium | reverse complement strand
ACGACAAGAAAAAAATGCGATTTTTTCTTGTCTCACAAAATCAATCGCCTAGTGCGATCGATTTTGGCGACACTTCCCTGTGTCGCGGGAAACTCTGATTTAATCAGAGCTTCCTTCTTTATTGAGGCTCTGAACAATTCACGACAAGAAAAAAATGCGATTTTTTCTTGTCTCACAAAATCAATCGCCTAGTGCGATCGATTTTGGCGACACTTCCCTGTGTCGCGGGAACCTCTGAATTAATCAGAGGTTCCTTTATTTATTAATTCAGCTAAAGAGTATTTGCTGTCTAGGAAATCTTAAAAAATGCAAGACATACATGAAAAAGCAAAATCGATAAAGTTAGTTATATTTGATGTTGATGGTGTATTGACAGATGGTTCATTATTTATTGGCGATGATGGCCAGGAATATAAAGCATTTAATTCTCGCGACGGACACGGCATGAAAATGCTACAGAAAAATGGAGTGACAATCGCGATTATTACTGGCCGAACATCTCAAGTGGTTAAACATCGCATGTCTGATCTTGGCATTAAACACGTGTACCAGGGGCAACTGGACAAAATGATAGCCTTTAAGCACCTATGCGAAGAACTTGAAATTAAATCAGAACACATTGCCTATGTCGGTGATGATGTCGTAGATTTACCTGTCATGATTCAAGTTGGTCTCGCCATTGCAGTTCAAGACGCTCACAGTGCTATCAAAAATCATGCTCATTGGACAACACCGAGTAAAGGTGGTTGTGGCGCCGCTCGAGATATTTGTGAAATGATCATGCAAGCTCAAGGGACCTGGGAAGATGAATTGGCCTCTTATACAAAGTAACTTATCATGATAATTCGACTGATTATCATCTTGTTCATTAGCCTTTTTGCCTTAGGCTCGGCAATATGGCTAGATCGAATGATTGATAAGCGCATCACTAAAAAAATATTTACCACGTCACAGTCCTTGCCCGATTATTATATGAAAGACTTTACTATTCAAGGAACTGACATAAGCGGCAAACCTAAATTCCAGTTGTCTGCCGAACAACTAAATCATTATCCTTATGACGATCACTCTGATTTAATTAAACCCAAACTAAAATTTTACAGTAAACAAGGTCCTGCCTGGTTTGTTCAATCAGAAACTGGGCGTATTAGCTCTGAAGGAAAGCTAATACGCTTATTTGGTTTAGTGCATATTAAACGAGAGAAAACCGATAAATATCGATCAGTGTCAATCATTACACGCAACATTGTATTTCGTCCTGATACTAATTTTGTCTCGACCAAAGAATCAGTTAATTATACTAGCGGTAAGGATCAAGTTTACGGCGTTGGCATGCAAGCAGATTTGTCGGATTGGCGAATCAAATTTTTATCGAATACCAAGGCACGTTATGAACCAAAAGAAAAATAGCTCAAGCAAACTAAAAATCAGTCAAATCTCATTGCTTATCTCTTTGAGCTGCATGAATACATTTGCTATGGGCTTAGGCAGCGATAAATTAAAACCAATGAACATTAAAGCCAAACAAGTCTATATAGACGATAAGTCTGGTTTTAGTGAGTACAATGGCAATGTTATTCTTGTACAAGGCACAATGAAAATAACGGCTGATAAACTAACCATCATTTATGACGCAAAACAAAATTTAAATAAAATTATTGCCATTGGAAACCCAAGCACCTATAGACAAAGACCCGATAATAAAAAAGAAGATATCCAAGCAAAAGCTCAAAAAATGGTCTATTTCGCTAAGAAAGATTTAATGGTTTTAACTGGTAAGGCATTGATGCAACAAGGAAGTGATAAATTTACAAGTAATAAAATTCGTTATTTTCTAAATAAAGATCGCGTAGAAACATTTGACCCAAGCAAAGATAACAGTAAAAATAAAGATACTGGTCGAGTTAACATAATTTTAGATCCAAACAAGAAGTAGAACAATGAATAAACTAGTCGCACATGGTTTAGTAAAACGATATAAAAAAAGAAACGTAGTTGATAATGTATCTCTACAATTAAATACCGGTGAAATAGTTGGATTATTAGGTCCCAACGGCGCCGGGAAAACAACTTGTTTTTATATGATGGTTGGGCTTATTAAATGTGAAGAAGGCCAAATCACTCTAAATGATCGCGAAATCACCCATTTTCCTATGCACGCACGCGCGCGCGCAGGCGTGGGCTACTTGCCACAAGAACCTTCCATTTTTCGCAAAATGACAGTCGCCGAAAACATTTTGGCTGTTTTGGAAACTAGAAGGCAATTATCGTCAAAACAACGACTGCAAAAATTAAGAGCGATAATGAAAGACCTTAATATCGAAAAACTTAAGAATAGTCAGGGTATCAGCTTATCAGGCGGAGAACGTCGTCGTGTTGAAATAGCCAGAGCGCTTGCAATGGAACCTAGGTTTATGCTGCTTGATGAGCCTTTCGCTGGCGTTGACCCCATTTCTATTGGCGATATACAACGAATCATAAAACATTTAACGCAACTAAATATTGGCATTCTAATCACAGACCATAACGTACGAGAGACTCTAGGTATATGCAATAGAGCTTACATACTTAATGAAGGTAAAATTATTTCGGCCGGCAGTCCGAAAATAATATTGCAAAATCAAAAAGTAAGAGATGTTTATTTAGGGGATGAATTTAAACTATAAAAAAAAATAAAATGCTCTATTATTAAATTAGTCGCCCTAACACAGTCAAAATATTTTCTCTTGATGATTAAATAAACTATTTAAATATTTTGTCAGCAATGGCATACTAAATGCACTAATATCTATTGTAGGAGACAATAAAAATTTCCAATCAAATAGTGACCATATGAAACAGTCTATCCAGCTACGTCTAGGTCAGAGCTTGACTATGACACCACAACTACAACAAGCAATCCGCTTGCTGCAACTCTCTACATTAGAACTTAAACTTGAAATTCAATCAGCCTTAGAGTCAAATTTAATGCTTGAAGTTGCTGATGAATTGAACGATGAAAGTTCAGATAAGCCTGAAAATTCTGAAAGCAATACTCAGGCGAGTGAAAAAAATCAAAAAGAAACTTTAGAGACAGTAGATCAAGCTCAAGCCGAAATAAGCGAATCAATTGAAAAAACGGAAATGCCCGATGAGCTACCCATAGACAGCGTTTGGGAAGATATATTTGACGGCTCTACAAGTTACTCTCAACCAAAAGACGACGACCGTTATGACCGCTTAGAACCGTCTCAAGGCTTAGGAAAAAGTCTACACGAGCATTTAACTTGGCAGCTTGAGCTGACCCCCTTTAGCCCCGTAGACCATTTAATTGCCGTCGCTCTAATTGATTCAATCAGCGATGATGGCTATCTATCCAGTAGTATTGAAGACATATATCAAGGAATTATTGATGAAATACCTGAAGAATATGAAATTGTCACGAGTGATGTAGAGTCAATACTGACACGAATTCAGTGCTTTGATCCTGTTGGCGTTGGCGCTCGTGATTTGTCAGAATGTTTACTTGTTCAACTCCGGCATATAACCGAAAAAGCTGATCTTCACAATAAAGCTGAAGAACTAGTAGCTCAATATTTAAACCATTTAGCAAACCGAGACTTTAGTTTTCTAATTCGTCACTTAAAAATTAACGAATTCGAATTGCAAGACATAATTCGCATTATCCAGTCCTTGAATCCACGACCAGGCGCCCAAATAACTAATAAAGAACCTGAGTACATTGTACCTGATGTGATAGTCAAAAAATTGAAAGGACGCTGGCGAGTGGAATTAAATCCAGACACATTACCCAAACTACGAATAAATTCTCAGTACGCAAGCTTAATTCGCCGTGCTGATTCTAGTAACGACAATACTTATTTGAAAAACCATTTACAAGAAGCAAGGTGGTTCCTAAAAAGTTTACAAAGCCGCAACGAAACACTATTAAAGGTCGCTACTTGTATCGTTGACCGACAACGTGCTTTTCTCGAGTATGGCGATGAATCGATGAAACCATTGGTATTACGTGATGTCGCAGAATCTGTGAGCATGCACGAGTCAACTGTATCCAGAGTAACCACACAAAAATTTATGCATACCCCTAGAGGAATCTTTGAATTTAAGTATTTCTTCTCTAGCCACGTTAGCACTACAGATGGAGGAGAATGTTCAGCTACAGCGATTCGCGCTATAATAAGAAAATTCTTGGCTGTGGAAAGCCCTAATAAACCATTGAGTGATAGTAAAATAGCCGATATGCTTATGAAGCAAGGAATAAAAGTCGCTAGAAGAACTGTCGCAAAATATAGAGAGTCAATGGCGATTCCACCGTCAAACGAACGGAAACGATTAACAAAAGCATAAGAAGAGGAGCCATTCATGCAAATAAATCTAACGGGACATCATCTCGATATTACATCGCCCATGCGTGATTATGTAAGCGACAAATTCATACGGCTAGAAAGGCATTTTGATAATGTTACTGATGTTCATGTTATATTAAGTGTTGAAAAACTTCGTCATAAGGCAGAAGCAACTTTGTACATTAGTGGTGGAAATGTTTTTGCAGACTCAATTGAAGCCGACATGTACGCCGCAATAGATGGTTTAATTGACAAATTAGATCGTCAAGTGATAAAACATAAAGAAAAGATGACGAATCATCATCGTAGATAATTGATTGTCTTTGTAAAAATAATTAAAAAAAGGGTTGATTAGGTAACTCTAAGCCCTAATAATTCACAACACATTAACTTATGCATCAAGAGCAGATACTAGCTTAAAGTAGTAACGTATGGATATTAGCGAATTAATAATAAAAGACAGAACTTTATGTAATGCAAGTGCGCAAAGTAAAAAGCGTGCGCTAGAGCAATTAAGTGAATTACTTGCCACTAGTAGCCCAAACTTAACGCCAGAAGAAATTTCCACGAGTTTAATTGACCGAGAACGATTAGGAAGTACGGCATTAGGACATGGTGTCGCACTGCCACATGGTAGACTTCATGGTCGTGAACATGCAATTGGTGCTTTCATGAAATTACAAAAAGGCATTGATTTCGATTCCGTCGATAAGCAACCAGTTGATTTACTCTACGCCTTACTTGTTCCTGAACATTTTACTGACACACATCTCAATATCATTTCTGAACTCGCAGAAGTCTTTTCAAACAATCAATTTCGTGAAGAATTGAGAGAATGTAATAGCAATGAAGAATTATACGAAATTCTGACGAACGCTCTCTCAAAGAAAACTGTATAATAGAATAAATAATATCCTTCTGTTATTGGATTTTCCTCGTTGCATTCATCTACCTTTAACTTTAGACAAGGCATGCCTTGTCTACACGAAGGTTCATTCAATTATTGAGCAGCAATCTTTGCGTCATTGCGAAAAGTGTTCGCAAAACACATTATGGCAATCTCCAAAATTCATTGTTAAACCCGTAGAGACAAGGCATGCCTCACTGCTATCCCACAGTTAACCGCGTACTTAGTATAGAAAGGGCGATACTCAATTTCTGCTGTAGCCCGGCTCTTTACGACTGCAGGGATGCAGGAGGTAGAGCTTTGCTGTAGCAGTTGCCGAGAGCCGGGCTACAGATTCTTCAAAATTATAATAAACAACTAACGCACTGTTTTAGGTTTAACATTTATTAGTCTTATAGCTGGCGTCTCAAAAGACTACCCTATACGTTATCCTTTAGTAAAACTACTAATACAGCCTTCTCATCAACATTAGCCACATCAACGACTAGCCGAGATATTTATTAGTGTTATAATGATCATGTCTTAATTAAAACCTAATAGGTTACTAGATTAATATGAACCAAGCTACATGCCATATTCACGGCTTCTTCCTTGTCATTGAAAATCTCGGTGTCTTAATTACTGCACCAGCTAATAGTGGCAAAAGTGAACTAGGTCTTGAGCTAGTAAGTCGGGGGCATCGATTCATCGCAGATGATTGCGTTAAACTTATGAGAAATACCAATAATATAGTAGGCACTAGCCCGAAGTTACTAAAAAATCATATCGCAATACGAGACATTGGCATACTAGACATAAGGACCCTGTTTAGCAATAAGGCTATTCTAGAACGCCACACGCTAGATGTCATTCTGAATCTACAAAATAATCCAAAACACATTGATAAAACTCATATGAAAATTGAAAAAAAGGACGTGTTAGGCATTAACATCGATCTCATTAATCTAGCATTAGGTGAAACTAGAAACTACCCCTTTATAATCGAAATATTAATTCGACAATATAACTTGATAAAAAGAGGATATGACTCACATCTGAACTTTTGTAAAAAACAACAAATGAAAATAGACATGAGAACATTATGCAGTTAATCATAGTCACTGGACTATCAGGGTCCGGAAAAAGCATTGCCTTGCAAACGCTGGAAGACCTAAACTACTATTGTATTGATAACCTACCTGTCGGTATGCTGTTATCACTTTCAGTGCAAATTCGTGGCGACTGGGGTGCTAATCAAAATAAATTTGCAGTTGGCATCGACGTGCGCAGCACAACAGACGACCTAGCTAACGTAACTACTTATCTCGAAAAACTAGCAAACGAAAAAATACAAACCAAAATAATTTTTCTGCACGCCAATGAACATACTTTATTAAAACGTTTTCACGAAACTCGACGAAAACACCCATTAAGCAGCGAAACCACCTCATTGTCAGAAGCGCTAATACTTGAAAGACAAATGCTAGAACCACTTGAGTCCGAAGCAAACATAGCGATTGATACATCAACTACTCACATACATCAATTGAGAGAAATAATTCGCGAAAGACTTAATGTTGAAAACCAAAATAAAATGTCAATTCTTTTTCAATCATTCGGTTATAAATATGGGATTCCGAATGATGTCGATATAATGTTAGATGTACGCTGTTTACCTAATCCGCACTGGGACCCCGCTTTGCGAGCTTTAACAGGCAAAGACGATGAAGTTATTCAATACTTGGTTCAGCACAGCGAAGTCCACTTAATGAAAAAGCAAGTTATCGACTATCTAGAAACATGGTTGCCACAGTTTCAAAAAACCAATCGTAGTTATATGAATATAGCTATCGGTTGTACGGGTGGGCAACATAGATCCGTTTATTTAGTTGACGCTATTGCTAATGTTATTAAAACTAAATTCGACAATATTATAATTCGCCACAGAGAGTTAAGCTAACAAGTAACTTTTAAATTTAATTTTCTAAACGAAAGACTTAGTAATTCAACACAAAATAAAAAAATGATTAAATCAAACGTAACTATCATTAACAAATTAGGACTTCATGCTCGGGCTGCCGCAAAATTAGTGACCTTAGCAATGAAATACGAATCTATCATTGAAATCGAGTTCCACGATCGAAAAATAAACGGCAAAAGTATTATGGGAGTCATGATGCTGGCAGCAGCAAAAGGTTCAGAAATAACAGTACTGATCAATGGAAAAGACGAGCAAGAGGCGATGGACGCAATGCGCAAGTTGGTTAATAACAAATTTGGTGAAGGCAGTTAGCATAGGAGGAATTACTGGTATGCAAACACTAACACTAGTATTACGGGGACGAATGGCACTTAGTTAATAGTAACAATTGTTTATTTACAATGACTTAGCGAAAATCGATTTCTAGCGAAATCATTTTTAACATATAAACA
>QIKQ01000371.1 GCA_003233075.1 Gammaproteobacteria bacterium | reverse complement strand
GAAAGTAGTTTAACCTGATGTTATGTGGGGGTCTGGCACTTTCGGGTTCTTGTCTAGAGTGTCTTTTATAATTATGTTTATAGTTTACTTAAATCAAATAACGAAATCGGAGCAGTGTGAATGGAGTTAAAGCGAAGGTGCCTGAACCACACATTACGAACCACACATTACATCAGGGCATATACTAAATTAGGTGAAAGTAGTTTAACCTGATGTTATGTGGGGGTCTGGCACTTTCGGGTTCTTGTTTAGAGTGTCTTTTAAAATTATGTTTATAGTTTACTTAAATCAAATAACGAAATCGGAGTAGTGTGAATGGAGTTAAATTCGAATTTTGAACATATTAGTTCAACCCCTATCGAGTCCCTAAAAGTTGATGTGCAACATTATCGACACAAGCAGACTAAGGCAGAGCATTACCATCTCGCTTCAGATAATCCCGAAAATGTATTTTTAGTTGCTCTGCGAACAGTGCCAATGGATTCCAGAGGCGTGGCGCACATACTCGAACACACTGCTTTGTGTGGCAGTAAAAATTACCCAGTTCGCGATCCCTTTTTTATGATGATCCGGCGATCACTTAATACGTTTATGAATGCCTTTACTAGCGGTGATTGGACAGCCTATCCCTTTGCGAGTCAAAACCGAAAAGACTATTTTAATTTACTCGATGTTTATTTAGACGCAGTGTTTTTTTCCCGATTGCACGAACTTGATTTTTTGCAAGAGGGTCATAGGCTTGAATTTAGCGACGATAAAAAAACTCAATTAGAATACAAGGGTGTTGTTTATAATGAAATGAAAGGCGCGATGAGTTCGCCAGTCAATACCCTTTGGCAGACTTTGTGTACTTATTTGTATCCGACCTCTACTTATCACTATAATTCTGGTGGCGATCCAGATGCGATACCCGACTTGAGCTATCAAGATTTACTTAAGTTTTATAAATCGCACTATCATCCGAGTAATTCAGTCTTTATGACCTATGGAAATATTCCGGTTGTCGAACTACAAAATCGATTTGAGAAAAATGTTTTATCTAAATTTGAATATCTCGATAAAAAAATAGAAGTTGAAGATGAAAAACGTTATCTAGCACCGATAAATATTGAGGAATACTATGCCTTGGATGGCAATGATGATGGCCTGGAAAACAAAACACACATTATTATCGCTTGGCTGTTAGGCGATAGTGCGAATTTAAAAGAACGTCTTCGAGCAGAGCTTTTAGCAAGCGTTTTATTAGAAAACAGTGCCTCACCTTTACAAAAAGCAATGGAAACCTCTGATCTAGGTACGGCGCCTTCTCCCCTGTGTGGTCTTGACGATTCCTACAAAGAAATGAACTTCGTTTGTGGTTTAGAAGGCTCCAATGCAGACCAACAACAAGCCGTCGAAGATTTATTGCTCGGTGTTTTACAAGAGGTTGTAGACAAAGGTGTGCCGCAAGAGGATTTAGACGCAGCCCTGCATCAATTAGAATTAGAACAACGCGAAATTGGTGGTGACGGTTATCCTTATGGCTTGCAGTTAATATTAAATGGTTTAAGTGCCGCGATTCATCGAGAAGATCCCATTGCACTTTTAAATCTAGAAACAGTACTCGAAGAGCTTCGTGTTGATATTAAAAAACCAAACTTTGTTCAAGATTTAGTTCGAGAAATGTTATTGGAGAATAAACATCGGGTACGTTTGAGCATGCTGCCTGATACCAAGCTGAGTGAGCGGCGTGACGAGTTTAGCAAAGCTAGGCTGGCTAAAATCGCCTCTAGTTTATCTGAAAATGAAAAACAAATTATAGTCGATCAAACCAAGGCATTGAATGAACGTCAAACTCAAAAAGATGATGAGACATTGTTGCCAAAAGTAGGTATAGAGGATATTCCGGCTGAGCTTAAAATTTCTGTGGGTAGTGAGATTGAATTTAAATCTTTTCCTGTGAGTTATTATCCCGAAGGAACGAATGGTTTAGTCTACCAGCAGTTAATTATGCAAATGCCTGAATTATCAGAGCAGGAAATCGATTTACTGCCAATATTTAACAGTCTTTATTCTGAACTAGGTGTTGGTGATTTAGATTATTTGCAAACACAAAGTTGGCAATCGCAAGTTAGTGGTGGCTTGGGGGCTTTTAGTAGTATTCGTGGTCATATTGATGATAGCTCTAAGCTCAAAGCTTTTTATGTGGTTTCATCCAAGGCACTGACTCGCAATCACGCTAATTTGTGTCAATTGCTGCGTAAGACAGTTGAATCTGTGCGCTTTGATGAGGTACAAAGGATTAAGGAACTCATTAGCCAAAAAAGGGCACGGCGCGAACTGGGTATTACCAGCAACGGTCATGGCTATGCAATGTCAGCAGCGTCCTCGACAATAAGTTCGATTGCGCATCTTGGTTTTCGTCAACAAGGTTTATTGTCGATCAAAAAATTGAAAGCCTTGGATGACGGTCTAAAAGGCGACAAGGGTTTAGACCAACTTATTCAGCAACTTAAAGCCATGCATCAAAAAATACTTGCGCAACCATGGCAAATGCTCCTAGTGGGTGAATCTGAAAATAAAGATCAGTATCTCGATGATTTAAATAAGTATTGGCAAAAAAAATCTAAGGTGGATGGCGAGAGCGAGTTTAATAAGATCGACTTTACGGCTGAACAAAAGAACCAAATTTGGACTACCGGCACACAAGTTAATTTTTGTGCAAAGGCTTACCCAACCGTTTCAATTACGCATGCAGATTCAGCGGTCTTGTCAGTGTTAGGTGGCGTGTTACGTAATGGTTATTTACACACAGCCATTCGCGAGCAGGGTGGAGCGTACGGCGGCGGTGCGAGTCAAGACTCTGGAAGCGGAGCTTTTCGTTTTTATTCTTATCGAGATCCGCGTTTGACGGAAACCTTGCATGACTTTGATAAGTCAATTGAATGGTTAATGTCCGGATCGCACGAGTACCGAGTGGTTGAGGAAGCCATATTAGGTGTGATTGGTAGTCTTGATAAGCCTGCATCACCCTCTGGAGAAGCGAAAGACGCATTTTATAATTTATTGCACAATCGAACACCCGAGCAGCGACAAACTTTTCGTCAAAATATACTTAAAGTGACTTTAGATGATATGAGAAAAGCGGCAGAGAAATATCTTCGCCCGGAAATGGCAAATGTGGCCGTGGTCACAAATAACGCAGGCAAAGAGAAATTAGATGGCGAACAATTTGAAGTATTTGATATTTGATATAGACTATCTCTTAGATAGAATAATCAGAAATTATTTTGTCTAATAGGTTTGATTGTTAGTTGTGGATATCTTGTATTTTAGTTGTTCTTTGTGAGCGAAAGTAATTACTAATGCGCAGTTATATACGTCATCCGTCTGATGTGCCGATAGAAGTTATACCGGATGATGGCCAAACACGCCTCGATATTCCCAAGTTACAGAATTTTAGTCATGGCGGCTTATCTCTAATATCTAATGTCGCACATGAGCTAGGTGTTATAGTCAAAATTCAAATACCGTTCGTGCAACCTCCCTTTGAAACCACTGGTACAATAAAGTGGTGTCGACCTAAAGAAAATCAATTTGAAATTGGAATTGAGTTTTTAGATGAAAATGATGAATTTAAAATTCGCATGGTTGAACAAATTTGTCATATTGAACATTATAAAAATGAAATTTTACGTACAGAAGGTAAAAAATTAAGCGGTCATGACGCCGCAATAGAATGGATAGCCAAATACGCCGGGCAGTTTCCTGCTGGAGATGAGGATGAAGCCATCAGTAGCTAGCTCGCATTTCTCACGGCCCATCTACTGCGACGGCCCAATTGCATACTATGACTCGTTTTCATTTGGTCCAAGTGCTCAAAAAACGGTGACTGAATATATTTGATTATGCCTGCGCACTTGTCGGTTGTGAAAACGAGTTATAGCATACCCTTGCCCTTTGAACCCCTTCGGGTTTCATTAAGGATACACTTAAATCGTCTCGCTACGAAGTGCTGTGAAAAAGCGGACTAGGAATAGCGTCGTGAGTTATATTCCAACTAAATAACTTGTATGCCTATTTATTCTACTTCTTGCATTAAATTAACTTGCTGAAAAAATGGTCTATCGTTAGAATGGCCAGCTAGGCCTGCTTATTTCATATATGATTTGGGTTTCAGGGGAAATCGGGCTAAGCAGTTTGCTTGATCGTCCGAAAAAGCATAGCTGTGGTTATGGTTTGAGGGCGATCAAGCGAAATGCAACGCCTGATTTATACTGAGCCCAAATAGGACAAACTGTATCGAATTGATACCCTGAAATCTGATAGCGAGTTTTTGACTCATTGTTAGAATTTCAGTTTAGTGGTCAGCACTTATGAAATATGCAGGCTAACTAATTATGAGGAATAATAATGTTGATCGAAGGACCTTTTACTATCCAACTTATTGAAAATATCGAGACCTCGGAGCGTGAAATTCATATTAAATTTACCCAAGAATTTCAACATTTGGAGACGCAGGAGCAGTGTCAGGTATTGGATACACATATAGGCAAGTTAGAATCGCTTATTGCTGATACGGAACCGAGTTCTGTGGATTACCAAGGAATGACAATCATGTTACAATTTTCTCAAAGTATACGTCCTGAAATCGCAGAGGAAAGAATTCCTCTCGAAGAAACGATAGTGATCGAAATTGAACAAGTGAACCCTATCGCATCATTTTTAAACGAAGGTTCGGTGCACTAAACAGACGACTAAAGGAATTAACATGGCAGAAACTATTGACGAATTAACAATCGATTTTAAAGAAGAAGGAAAGTTGGTTAGGCGGGAGCTTGATAAAAAAATCTTGTCCAAAGGGGCTTGGTCAACAATCATGTATCGATATCAAGACTGGAATCGCCCAAAAGAAGAGTGGGGACCAGACAAATACATGATTGCACGATATCAAAAACAAAATGGCAAGTATAACCAAAAATCTAAATTTAATATTTCGAGTGTGGCCCAAGCAGAAAAAATAATTGAAGCATTACAAGGCTGGCTTAAGGACGTAGAGTAGTTACTCGGAAAAAGAGAAAATAAGGTGTCAGGTTGTTTTAGGTGACCTGACTCGATTAGTATTAAATATTATATTTAAACTTCGGGATGTTCTGAACAATTCGTCCCTGAATTGTTTGGGCACAACAAGAAAAAAGTGTGATTTTTTCTTGTTTCACAAACCCCTGAGTTAATCAGAGGTTCCTTAGCTTTCCTTTTTTTGATCTATATTTGGATCTATATAGGCATTGAGCGGACAAGTGTCTTTATGGTTTTCTTCAAGTTGTGCCCAGGCAAACTCCAGGGCGAGCTCAGGTTTTCGGTAAAAGTACTCTCGTCCATGGTCGGAAATAAAATGAGTCCTTTCCAGCATATCTAAAATCGGTTTTTTAAATCGAGTAAATAATACTTCAATATCGATATCTTCTAAGCGTCGACAAATTTCTCTTAGCATTTCTTCGCCGGTTGCATCCACTTGGTTAATACTAACGCCATCGATTATCAGAAATTTTAGATTGGGTGCTCTGGCTACCACTTTTTGTACCTTGTCTTCTAGATAGGAAGTATTGGCAAAATAGAGCGAGCCCTCATAACGAAGCATCGCGATTTCTTTGCAGATACCCAGGTTATAGGCTTTAGCTTCGCGCATAGTGCCGTCGGCATGTTTAGCTAAAAAGACTAGTCGAGGAGTCATAGTGCGGTATAGAAATAAAGAGAGCGATAATGCGATACCAAACATAATGCCCATTTCGAGATGAGGTGCGTAAGTCAAAGTCAGCACAAAGGTGACTATCGTAACTATGCCGTCATGCTTATTGGCAAGCCAGGCATGTTTAATTGACTTGACATTCACTAGGCCGATAACAGCCATCATAATAACCGCAGCTAAAGTTGCTTGCGGTAAGCTATAAAGCAAGGGTGTAAAAAATAATAAGGTGAGAGCGACAATAATGCTGGTCACGATCGAGGAAAAGCCAGTAACGGCCCCCGTACTTATATTTACGGCGGAGCGTGAAAAAGATCCTGAGACTGGATAACTTTGGAAGAGACTGCCGCCAATATTTGCTAAGCCTTGCCCCACTAATTCCTGATTTGCATCTAAGCGTTGGCGGGTTTTTGATGCCATGGTTTTAGCAATTGAAATTGCTTCCATAAAGCCGATTAAGGAAATAACCATGGCCATTGGGAGGAGACTTAAAATTAATCCCCAGCTAAAACCCTCTATATTAGCACCAGGTACCTTGAATATAGGAAGTCCTTGCGGTACGGTGCCAACAACATTGCCACCTGAGATCATGGTAATTTGAATGCCCTTGTCGCTATCGACTATTTCTTTAATATGCCAGCCATTGCTTTCATACTTCGAGCTTTCACCGTCTGGATCTAAATAATATTTAGCTTCGTCAGAATTAGGTTCTTTGAGAATGCCGAAATTAAGCAATTTTATATATCGCATTAAGCTTGCATTGGTTTCAACTAATTTGCTTATTTCTGATTTAGTGTCGATGGTTTTATTGCGTTGAACTCGCAAGGCGCTGTGATTTTTCGCAAATTCCAATTCCATCTGAGCCTGTCGTTTTTGCGAGGCTTTTAATCTTACTTTTAGCTTTTTAATGAGACCATCATTTTTAATGTAGGTCTTAATATTTTCAGTTATTTCCGGTGCTTTTATATTACTCACGGTTACATTTTGATTTTCTCCATGAAAATTTATAAATGAAGATAATATGGTCGTCAGTGCGACCGCAAATAACACGTTGGGTAATTTAGGGTTTTTACGCTTAGCAATGATCATAATGGCAAAAGCGAGAATGGCCATAAATAAGGTTGGCCAGTGTATGTATTTTGTAGTCGCAACCAAGGTATCCCAAACAAACTGATAGTGATACCCATCGGCAGCTTTTTCTACTTCTACGCCAAAGACTTTATTAAGCTGCGAGGTGGCGATAATAATTGCGGCGGCATTAGTAAAGCCGAGTACTACTGGGTGAGATAGGAAATTCAGAATCACGCCTAATCTTAATAAGCCCAAAGACAATTGGAACAAACCAACTAGCAAAGCGAGTAAGATCGCATAATAGGCGTAAGTCATTGGGTCATCTGTACCAATAATGGGCCCAAGTGCAGAAGCGGTTAATAATGAAACGACCGCGACAGGGCCAGTGGCTAATTGACGCGAAGAGCCAAATAAAGCGGCTACCAATGGCGGTAAAAACGCCGCATATAATCCATAATAAGGTTCTAATCCGGCTAGAGATGCGTAAGCCATTGATTGTGGAATTAATATCATGGCTACGGTAATGCCGGCAATAATGTCGGCTCGTAATGTGTCTTTATTTTTTAGTTCGGGTAACCAAGCTAAAAATGGCACAAATCGACTCAATACTGAGTCTTTAATCGCTCTTAGGTCCATTCTTTAAATCCCATCATATATTTATAAAGAAGTGCATTTAGATTCGGTAAAACAGCTTATTTTACACTAAAGCGAGTCTATCCGAAAGTGAGCTCAGCTTTTTGCTTAAAGTTTAAGACTTTGCAAGGAATTGCGAGACGAGGATAATGTATAACGAATAAGGTTAGATTGTGTGAGGAACGAACCACAATCTGAACCGTTTGTTGGACAAGCCCGCCAGATGGGAAGTAATAGTTTGTTATGAAAATATCTTTTTGAATCTCATTGCTTTATGAGCATTGCGTTACTCACAGTTCTTAACTCTAAGCAATGAGCGTTGCCGTTGCAGCAACCTGACATTGAAACAGGAAAATATTAGCTTGTTTTGTCGTTCTAAAAGTCGAGTACACTTCTCGGCTAAGAAATCCGAATTCCTTTCTCACCAGATTGACACTAATCGGTTACATAATCAAAACTCTCAAGTGAGTCATCCTGTTAGTCGCGGTCTTGTCAACGAGAACAGCGGCGGCAGCCTTGTCTGGAGTATCGTCATCTTCGCGCCACAGCAGGAACAAACCCACTGAGGTCTTTTTTTCAACCAGGCCAAGGCTCGATTTGGATCAAGCCCGAGTAACCACTGGAGCAACAAAATCAAGTGTTTGCTGTTTGCAGAAAACCAAAGTTACGCGCACGTCTAAAGCCTTTTGGTAAACAATGTTGGAGAACCAACCAGAGGAATTTGGCACCAGTGACCTTTCCGTACTCCCTTTGTTTTGTCTTGGCGTTTTGATAGCGGAAAGTAACCTTGCCCTTTTCACAGGTAACAATATCTTTCTCTTGAATGACGCCGCGATAGAGATAACGGCCGAGATAGATCAGGGCTTTTTCACCAGAGCCGACAGATTTACAATCCACCACCCATTTTTTGGGATAGCGCTCGGGCAGGGCAAGCCCGGCTTGGGAGAGGGCGTTAAGTAGTTTGGCGCGAAAGACTTTCGCGAGTGCCTTGTGGTTGAACAGGTAGCTTTTTTTGTTTTTGATCTTGCCTTTGGTTCGCCAGAGTTTTTTTCTCGCATCAATGGCCGCAGCCGGGATCACCAGATGCACATGAGGATGAAAATTCAGGCGACGTGAATGGGTGTGCAACACCGCAATCGCCCCGGGAGTGCCCTGAAGCTGTGGGTCGTTTTCAGAAAAAGTGCGCACCGTTTCCCAGCAACACTGGATCATCAACGAATAGAGTTTACGTTGATGACGCCAGGCCAACGGTCTAAGTTCGGCAGGCAAAGTGAAGGTCATTAAAAAATACTCAGCAGGCACCTGTTTCTGAAGTTGTCGCTCCAGCCATTGCTGGCTTTCATGATGTTGGCAATGCGGACAATTGCGATGTCCACACGAATGAGGTACAAGCATTTGGTGGTCACACTCGGAGCAGCCCGCCAACATACGTGGACTGTGCTGGGTGCGACAGATCTTCATGACATCAAGCGCTTTGCGATGCGAAGGCAGAATC
>QIKQ01000041.1 GCA_003233075.1 Gammaproteobacteria bacterium | reverse complement strand
ATGCCTGCGCACTTGTCGGTTGCGAAAACGAGTCATAGCATACCCTTGAACCGTCTCGCTACGAAGTGCTGTGAGAAAAGCGGGCTAGCTCTCCGCCAATATAATCACTTCCCAATTGTTTTAGATAGAGATATCAAAATACTATTTACAAAGAAGAATGAACAGGAAGTAAAATGAAAAATTTAGTTTTACGTGTTAGTCAAAGCGGTTTAGCTGTGCAATGGGTTCATTGGCAGATTGCTGTGACCTTAATGTCTAAAGATCAAGTGCTTTGGTCCATGGGTGATAATGCGATGCGGGTTTATGGTGGTACTAATCGATTGAGTGGCAAGCGCACCTATTTGGACGTGCCACAAATCGTGGCTGTCAAAGGAATACTTGGTAAAAATCATTATGAAATGATACCGCTATTAAATAACCGTGAGTTGTTTCGACGTGATCGACATACCTGTGTGTATTGTTTGCTAGAGTTAAATGATAAACATTTATCTCGAGATCATGTTCTACCGATATCACGAGGTGGTTTGGATGTTTGGACTAATGTTGTTACTGCTTGCCGAGTATGTAATCAGAAAAAAGACAATCGATTGCTGCAAGAAACAAGCATGAAGTTACACGTGATTCCTTACACTCCGAACTACGCGGAATGGTTGATCTTACGCAATAGAAATATATTGGCCGATCAAATGGAGTTCTTAAAAGCTCAGTGCCCGAAAGACCGACGCCACAGAGTGTAAAACACATCCTGGCTTTAATGTAAAGTCGGGCTATATGAAAGTGAGAAAAATAATGGGTAATTATGAAGTTTATACAAAAGACGATGCAAACGTACCAGTAAAAGCCTGGACTAAAAATGTAGCGTTTGAAGACTTTGCTCGAGAACAAGTTTTAAAGGTAGCGACATTGCCATTTATTTATAAATGGTTGGCCATTATGCCTGACGTTCACGCCGGTCGTGGAGCAACCATTGGCAGTGTCATTCCAACTGAAGCGGCAATCATTCCTGCTGCGGTTGGTGTTGACATTGGTTGCGGCATGATGGCGGTAAAAACTAGCTTGACTGCTAACGATTTGCCGGACAGCTTAGGATTTATTCGGGCGGCTATTGAAAAAGCTGTGCCACATGGACGTACTGGTAATGGACGAGGTAATGATCGAGGCGCTTGGGCAAAAACTCCTAAAAAAGTTGATCAAGTTTGGACTGGTATTATGGATGAATTTAAGCACATTTGTGATTTACATCCAAAGATTGCCAAATCAAACCATGTTAATCATTTAGGCACACTTGGAACGGGAAATCATTTTATCGAAGTTTGTTTAGATGAAAATAATGACGTTTGGTTTATGTTGCACAGTGGATCGCGCGGGGTAGGTAATCGAATTGGAAGTTATTTTATCGAAATGGCAAAAGCAGAAATGCGCACTTGGCATATTAATTTGCCCGATAAAGACTTGGCTTACTTGCCAGAGGGAACAAAACATTTTTCTGACTATGTGCAAGCATTGAATTGGGCACAAAATTTCGCGAAATTAAACCGTGAGGTCATGATGTCTAATGTGATTGAAGCGGTACGAAGTGCTTTACCAATCACGTTTAATGCAAAAATCAAGGCAGTTAATTGTCATCATAATTATGTAGAGCGTGAACATCATTATGGCAAAAATGTTTGGTTGACACGTAAAGGGGCAGTGCGCGCACGAGAAGGCGAATTGGGTATCATCCCAGGAAGTATGGGTACACGTAGTTATATTGTTCGTGGTAAAGGCAATGAAGAAAGTTTTTGTAGTTGCTCACACGGTGCAGGACGTATGATGTCACGAACTGAAGCGCGTCGTCGTTTTACGTTAGAGGATCATGTTGCTGCAACCAAAGGTGTTGAATGTCGTAAAGACAAGGATGTTATTGATGAGACACCGGCAGCCTATAAAGATATTGACGCGGTAATGGATGCGCAAAGGGATTTGGTTGATATCGAGCATACATTGCGTCAAGTGATTTGTGTGAAAGGTTAAAGAAAAGCAAAGTAGCCTGAAGGAGATTTCATTCCCGTACTCGGTGTTTGTAAAGCACCTCCTGCGGGCTACGATTTAGTTTGAATTGTAATTAGCTGTCACAGCATGTTGAATACTAGCGCATGCAAGCAGGCAGCTGATTCAGAGGCAAAGCTTACATTAGGTTGTTTAACGGTAGAGACTCTGCATGTCTCGCCTGTGCATTGACGCTAATCATTGCAAAATGTATACAAAACAAACTGTGTGATGTTTGCACCATGAGGGTGAAACCTCGCTTGATATAGCTCAAGGGTAGAGCATTCGACTCATAATCGATTGGTTACAGGTTCGATTCCTGTTATCTCAGAACAGCCTTTAACGCTGTTTCAATGGATAGGGCGTAAGCCTGTGGTTCGAGTCCACCCGCTTTGGTGCCGGTAGCACCCACAAAGAGAAATGTTCTAGTAAAGTTAAGGAGTTTGATTAGTGAGATGTGTATCTCATTGGTCTTACGACATTATGGTTACAGCAGAGCGCCGCTAGTGGCATTTGATTGGCGGTGGACTAGTTTAATGAATTATTGACTAACCGGAAAAAAGGCAAAGACTTTCTGCTTAAGGAAGTAAGCATCGGTAAATCAAGGCGTGATTTAAATCCGTTACTATTCAAGAGACTGTCCCGCGGCTGCTCTGTAGGGCATTTCTCAAACTATTTTAATTATGCTGAAACTCCGCAGCCCGGCTCTTTACGCGCACAGGGAAGCGCGTGGTAGAGCAACGCAGGAGCAGTTGCCGAGAGCCGGGGTGGATGTAAATTCAACTACAGAGATGGCATAGGTAGAAAGTGAAAGACGTTAATATAGGAAAAAACAATGTTTGGATATAAAAGAATTATAATCTCTGATCACGAACGTGGTCTAAAGTTTAAAGAGGGTAATCTGGTTGCTATTCTAGTGCCTGGAATCTATGAACTACTAGATCCCCTGGGACGTGTGTCTGTAACGAAGTACGATATTAGCTCTCCGGAGTTTCACTATGAGTACGAAGATGTACTGTTGAAAGAAAAACCTGAGTTGGTAGAAAAACATTTTCAAGTAGTGGAACTGAAAGATTATGAATTAGGTTTAGTTTATAAAAATGGAAAATTGGATAATGTACTAACGCCGACATCCAGAAGTTTATATTGGCTGGGACCGATTGATGTTAAAGTTGAAAAGGTAAATATCAAGCTTGACTTCTTACTGCCGAAGTCTTTAGCTGGCATAATTGCCCACTCAAATGGACGACAAATTTCTTCCATTGTTAACAATTATATCAAAATGCTTGAAGTAGTAGATAATCATCTTGGCTTGTTAATTGTTGATGGTGAACTAAAGCAAACCTTAAAACCTGGCTTGCATGCATATTGGAAGTTTAATCGTAACATTAAAATCGAAGTCGCTGATTTGCGCTTGCAAGTAATGGAGGTTCAGGGGCAAGAAATTTTGACCAAAGACAAGGTTAGCTTGCGTGTCAATTTATCGGCTCAATACAAAATTTCTGATATTGTTGTCGCACGTAGTAAATTAGCGAATGTAGCGGATACCTTGTATCGTGAACTTCAATTTGCAATTCGACAAGCAATTGCTGGGCGTACGCTAGATAGTTTGCTGGCAAATAAAGACGAATTAGATAAAGAGATCTTTCAATCAGTTCGTCATAAAGTAAAAGAGTATGGCATTGATGTCGCTAGTGTTGGTGTGAAAGACGTGATTTTACCAGGTGATATGAAAGAGATCCTGAATCAAGTAGTAGAAGCAGAAAAGGTAGCACAAGCAAACGTCATTAAGCGTCGTGAGGAAACTGCTGCGACTCGTTCACTACTTAATACGGCCAAACTAATGGAGAATAATCCAACATTAATGCGTCTTAAAGAGTTAGAAGTATTAGAAAAGGTGACTGAGAAAGTGGATACGCTAACGGTGTTTGGTGGACTTGACGGTGTTCTTAACGACACTGTGAAACTTAATCTCAATAAATCACTGTAGTATGAAGCCTGGTTATTCTGACCAGGTTTCCTTATTTAAAGAATTACTCAGGCTAGTTAATTCTCCAGGTATGAACTAAGATACCGGTTTAAAAATATATTATTTGCCACATCGCTAATTGTATGTCCTATTGTCAGTGCTGTCTATTTAAAAAGTTAACTCTAGCTTTGCTATACAGACGTCACACAAGAAACTTAGCAAGTAAGTTAGTTGAAACAGTGCTAGTGTTACTTAGATAGAGCAACATGGCTGATATAATTAAATGACGTTTTATTTGAAATCAAAGATTTTCAGTTTGCCAGATAAAAAGTATTTTTGGCAAAACTTGAGTTGTCTTTTTTTATGTACTTTATTAACCAATACTTTATATGCAATTGAGACAGAGTCTTCAGTGATTCAGTTTAAGATTGGTACGAATGTAAACATTGATAGTTCATTCCATCAAATACTTGCGCGCAAACAGCATATCGGCTTGTTGTATCCAGGATATATTGTCGGAATTGAAAAAGCATTTAGATCGTCAATTGGTATGGTTGATTCTTATCAGCTCGACTCTAAAATAGAAATAAAAGATGAGAACCCAGTTTCAAAACTACATTTGGCTGGAATTTTAAATGACCCGAAAAGATTGTTTGTAAGTCATATTGTTCGCTATGAAAAAAATAAGCAATATAAGCCTAGGGGTTCAAGATTGAATCTAAATATTATTTATAGTGTTTACCAACAGCTGCAAATAAATCAAATTAAACCTATACAAGTATACAATAATTCTTGGCTAGAATTAGATAAGTTGGAGGAAGTAATCGGACAAGATGTTAAAAAGGAAAAATATTCCCATGTTTTTGTTTTTGTGATGGGATGGAACGCAGATCAAAATAAAGCGATCTATAGAATTAATAAGATAATGGCAAGTTTACTTAGACACAAGAAGTACATAAGAGGTGGTAGGTTTAAGCCTCTTGTTGTTGGGGTGACTTGGCCTTCCAAGTGGCCTATTTATGGGATTAGTTTTTTTAATAAGGCCAATGACGCTGATGAGCTAGGCTTAACTTGGTTAAATTATTTGGTTAACAAGGTATTGCTATCGGTAAAACAAAAGTACAATACTAAAATAGTTTTACTAGGACATAGTTTTGGAGCAAGATCAATCAGTCGAGCGCTATTTAGTTCTCATCTGATTCCAAGTATGAAAAAGAAATCAAGCAAAGTTGATTTGTTTGTTGCTCTACAAGGAGCATTCAGTGTGAATCGATTTTTTAAAAACAGAGGTAATGAGGGTCTAGCTTACATTGATGTCAATAAATACATAGGTAAGATATGTTTAACTTGGTCGAAACATGATTATGCTTTACCGATTGCCAAGTATTTTGCAAATGTTAATTTTGTTGGGAGTCGTTATGGATATCGTTACGCAAGGGCTAATAATCCTAAAAATTTATTTGAGTTCGCAAAAGCAGATTCGTTCGAAAGAAATAGGAAAATAAACTCGGATAAAATAATGTATATTAATGCGAATTCCATTATAAGAAAAAACAAACGAAAAATAATCGGTAGCGCACACAGCGAAATATTTAGTCAAGCGACAGGCTTAATGTTGGCACATTTAATTGTCCAGTATGCGCAGTAAAAATCAAACTAAATTATCAAATATCCGAAATAAGGATAAAGTATGTTTCCTGTTAGCTATTTGATCAATTAAATGATTCTTACTGGACAGAAGTACCATAACTGCATATATTTGGGTCTACATTTAAGTTGCTTAAATTGGAAGGTCCATGAGGAAGATTTACTGGCTGCTATTATTATTGGCAACATTGATTTGTGGCTGCACTGAAAACGATTCGTATAAAGATAATGATCTAGTTTCGGATGATAAGGGCTTATCTAGCAAAAAGAATAAATTTAGTGTAAAAAATAAACTTGGCGTTCTTCAAGGCAATGACTATACGAATAAATATTTTGGTTTTTCTATTTCTAAGCCCTCAGAATGGGTTGCACTAGACAATGAAGCCAGAGCGCGTATTATGAATATTGGTGCAAAAATGGCATTTGATGACGATGAAAATTTGCAAGCAGCGTTGAAACTGGCAAAATTAAGAAATTTTAGTTTGTTTTCGTTTTCAAAATATGCCTTTGCCACTAGCGGTAAAACTAATTCAAATATAATGGGCATTGCAGAAAACATATCATTTACTAATCAAATTAAAACGGCAGACGATTATTTCTCAAATATGAGGGCGGTACTCAAACGCTCAAGGCTAAAACACCGCATAGGAAAATCCGTTGGCAGGAGAGTCTTCGGCGGCGTTTCTTTTGAAACCATGAAAGTACATGCTGAAATAAAAAAGACAAAAATTGAGCAAGACTATTATGCAGTATTGAAAAAGGGTTATGCTTTGGTAATTGTGGTGACTTATACCAATGATGAATCGAAAAAGATAACAGAAAACATCCTGGCTAGTCTCAAGTTTAATTGAAAATGATGCCAGTAATTTGAAGACATAATTTTAACTGTAGATAAATGGACGGATATAATGCTAAGTTTAGTAAGTCGAATTGGTTTGGTTATAATCGTTGCTATCGATTTGTATATAATTGCGAATGTATTGGTTTATTATTTCGAATTGAAATCTTTAAAGGGAAATTTCAAGCCAATTAATGAATTGCTTGCAGATTATCCCTTGTATTTTTATATATTCTTTGGCGCCATCATAGGGCTTGCAGCAATTACTGCCGAACCCCGACGCATTCCGATGACTTTAATATTTGGAGCAGTCGGGATTATCCTGTTTAATATGTTTGGTAAGGCCTTTAGTAGCTCTTTATTTTCATTTTTTTAATGCATTATAACTTTAACTTATTAAGCTGATAATGCGTCTTTTACTCGCAACAATCGACTTTTAACTTCGCCGCCAAGCTCTTTAACCGCATCCGATTGGACCAAACCAAGTACGGTTTCCGGATCCATAAAGCTAACAATGACATCGTCAGAATCACTCACACGAACCAAAACATTGCAGGGCAGCAAAAGTCCAATTTCAGGTTCCGATTCAATTGCTTTGTTGGCGAGTACCGGGTTGCAAGCGCCAAGAATATGGTAAGGTTTGCGATCAATATCCAATTTCTTCTTAAACGTTGCTTTAACGTCAATTTCAGTGAGAACTCCAAATCCTTCTTTTTGCAATTCTTCAGTCACTCGAGTAATGGTAGTCTCAAAATCTGTATCTACAATAGTACTAAATCCATACATTTTATAATTCCCTTGCATACTGGTTATTGGAATGGGCTATATTAAACCAGATATGCGCAATGTGTAAATAGCAAGAAAGTATATTTGAGTATTAGTTCTAAATGAGGTACTAGTTAATATTAAAGGCTAACATGAATTAATTTTGGGGTCAGCATTAATTGGGGGGTATTTAGATTAGTTAATTTCCTGTTTGAGCAAGATGCTAAGTTAACCCCATCGTTGCATAAAATGTTGGATTCAGGGCTATTTTAATCGAGTATTATAGGCTCTCACGCAGTATTTTCTAGTGCGAGCATAGTT
>QIKQ01000088.1 GCA_003233075.1 Gammaproteobacteria bacterium | reverse complement strand
TTAGTTTCTTTTGTCTTTTTCGCAGGTCTAGTGATTCAATTTTTGTGGAATGGGAAACTAGACAAGTCGACTATAAAGTTTTCTATTATTACTGGCCTAGTCTTAGCGGTTTGTTTCATCTGGCAGGCCAACACGAATGTAAATCACCCCTCCCATTTTTCTCGTTTAAGGTTTTCTGGCGGCGAGCTAAGCTTAATTTTTGCGCTGTATATTCTAATCGCTCACTATGGCGCTTACCAAGTTAATCAGACATTTCGATATACCTATTCTGATGTGTTTAAGCGAAGTTGGAATAATTTATTTATAGTCTTTACTGCTTATGCGCTGACTTTGTTGTTTTTTGGGGTCATCAGCCTATGGGCTGGCATGAGCGAAATGCTAAAGTTAAAATCAATGTCAAAATTTTTAATCAGCAAAGAGTTCCTTCTCATAGTATTACCTACTATTGCTGGTTTTGGCATTGCGATAGGAAAAGAAAACGATAAGCTTATTAACGTCTCACGACGAATGTTGTTAGCGATATTTGGTTTCATTGTACCCTTTTTTGCAGTTGGAGTTCTAATATTCGCTTTGTTACTTTTGATTCAAGGACCTGATGTAGCCTTATCAACACGTATGTCTAGCTTTATGTTTCCCATGATAGTCACTATAGGTCTTTTGCTTATCAATGCTATAGTGCAAGATGTCAGCAAACCAGTGGATTATTCGAAATGGCTTAGCTGGATTATTTTTTTAATGTTATTGGTTTTACCATTATTGGCGACATTAAGTGCTCACAATTTTCTTACCAAAGAGATAGATTACTTTAGAGTTGTCTATGTTTATGAAAGAATATTTATAGGGTTTTTGCTATTTTATTCATATTTATACGCCTTAGCGGCGTTATTTCGAAAAAATAATTTATTGATTCTTATTAAACCAACTAATATTACTGCTTCTATTGCCATTGTCCTAGTTCTAATACTTATCAATACACCTGTTTTGGATGCAAAACGTATTGCAGCTAATGCAATCTATGAGAATGTGATATCCGGTGAATTTGCTTCGAGTAAGGCGTATAAATATAGTTACCCTCAATTCGTGTCAATGACTTATCGCTTAGGGAAACCAGGTCAAAAATTAATTAAGGACTTGTTGGGACGAACAGATTATCCTAACGCTAAGAAAATTCATTCGATGTTAAAAAAAGGCAATAGAAAGTCTAGCTCATATAAAGCCCCCGATAAGCAATTAATATTTAAGGCAGAAAACTTTAAGGTAGTTGGAGCAAGTAATCAGCTTCCGAGTGTATTATTAGAAGTGATGAAAAAGAATTTGTCGGCGTACCGCTACTCACACTGTAAGAAGGATAAAGCGTGTTATGTTATTGCTTACAATATAGATAAGGATGAGCAATTAGAATATATAATGATGGAAAATACAGCTTCATTGTATATGGATGTATTTGACCTGAGTAATACTGGTTGGAAGAAAATTGGTCGTTACTATACTAATTTTTCTCGAAATATGAGAGATAAAATTAACAAGGCTTTGAAAAATAATAAATTACAAGTTCTAGATTCAAGTAATAAAGATTTAATGATTGGTAATATTCGGTATAAATTTAGATAGTAAATATTTTGTGACTACTCTTAACTTAAGGTACTAATAAAAAATATAGTAATCTGCAGGAGCGCAGTGGGTGCAGGAAATTCCTGTACTCGGCGTTTTCCAAACGCCTCCTACAGGCTACAATAGATTGAAATTTTCTTAAGTTAAGCATTGGCTTGCGGGCTACGATCATTCCGTCAGGAGCGCAGCGAGAACGATCCTAAGCGCTTCCAACAGGCTGCAATAGATTGAATTTAAGTTAATGGCATTACTAATAGGCTGCAAAGCGCATTTAATAGGCATATATTATGTTAAGATTGCTTAGCTTGTGTATAATATACTCGTGTTTTCATTCTTTAATAAAATAACTTTTAGATCACTTTTGTTTACAGGTAGTAGCTAATGTCATATCCGTATTTAGGCGATTTCGTTAACCAAATATTTGGAACTGAAATCTCTATTCCCATTCCGACTTTCGGTAGCTTTGTGGTTATTGCAATTCTATTTGCTATCTACGTTTCGAAAAAGGAAGTGAGGCGCTTAGAATTAACCGGTCTGATTCCTAATATTAAGCAAAAAGAAAAAGGCAAAAAAGAATACACGGACGTTGCGGTAAGTAATTTAATATCAGATTTAGCTGTTGTTACCGTCTTGTTTGGAATATTAGGTGCACGCTTATTTCACGTATTAGAGAGCGTGGATTTTTACATTGAAAATCCTATGAGTATACTTTTTTCGCAAGGTGGATTTTCAATTTACGGCGGTCTCATCTTTGGTTTTCTAGCGGGCATTTATTATTTAAATAAACGTGACATTAAACTAGTGCCTATGATGGATGCCTTAGCGCCCGCGTTAATACTTGCTTATGCAATTGGTCGTATTGGTTGTCAACTTTCAGGTGACGGTGATTGGGGTATACAGGCAAACATGCTGTTGAAACCCGATTGGTTGCCAACTTGGTTTTGGGCCCAAACCTACGACAATAATGTAGTTAAAGCAACGATCGCTCCTCCCGGGGTTTATCCGACACCTCTTTATGAAACAATTATGGCGTTTTTTATATTTGCAGTTTTGTGGTCAATACGAAAAAATAACTATTTACCCGGGATAATGTTCTCCATATATTTAGTACTTGCCGGATTTGAACGTTTACTCATTGAGAAAATTCGAATTAATTCCGATTACAGTCTTTTTGGTATTAAGTTTACCCAAGCGGAAATGATTTCAACTTTGCTTATTTTAATCGGGCTGACTTGGATGCTATTTATATTGAAGTCTAAACCCATCTATCAAAGAGCGATATTGACAGTTTGTATACTTGGCAGTTTGACTGTTAGTATGATGTTTTAAGTCTTATCTAAATATTTAAGAGCTTATTGGTAACTAAAATCACCTAGCCATTTTCCATTCTTATAAGTGATATCGACGTATCTTGGAATAAAGGCCTCTGGTTTTTTAATCGGAAATGTTTCAACATCAGGTTCATTAACTACATCTGCTCCGGAGCAATTTTTAGTCATAATAGGGCGAAAATAGAGATCTATTTTATTATTTTCTGTTGTTAAAGAGATTGCACCTTCGGGCGGTTTGCCAGGAAATAATAAACGTATTCGGATTAGACAACTGAAATAGAGTTCACACTCTACGATGAGAGGTTGGCTTAGTTTTGCCAATGCTTTTGCGGCGTTTTTCGATAGCTTGAGTTGCGGAGTTTTGCTGACCATGTTGCTCTCACTTTTAAGAATATTATTAATAATAAAATAATTGCCTAATTCAATAATAGCAGCAAAATTCAAACTTTAACAAGTCTCATTTGCTGCAGGTAATGAAGACTTGAAGTAGTCTGTATTCAAGAAGGAAACTTTAAATCGTAAAAAGCTGCCGTTATTATAGAAATTCATACAACTCTAATTTTTACATACAGTGACTATTTTTTTTGATTGATTTTACGACCGTTTTAGATCTTGAGTTGGAAGCGTATTCGCTTAACAAATTACAATTCTATTCACTGCTGTCCCGTTAATTTTTTATCTCGATGCTTAATGGTCGCATTCACTAAACAAAATAAGTGACCGATAATATCGCATTGGAAGCTCCCCGTCGTTGCGAGACTGCATTAGCAGATGACGCAATCCACTTTAGTGTCCAGAGCATCCGAAGGTTGCGTGGGGTCCTCATAATTCAATTATTTAGCTTGGGGTTCAATTAAGAGGGAGATCACTTTTTGCCCATGGATGTGCTTACGACCAGAACGAGCTTGCGAGTTCAGTAAGTGCTTGATGAAACTCGCGAAGCGAGGTTCTGAAGCGAGTCGCGGAGGCCACGATGGCCGAGAGCGACCGCAAACTGTGTTTGCTCAGGACGCTAGGGCGGATTGCTTCGGTGTGATCAGTGATCGGATAATTTTGGGCATTCCTATAATATTTTAGCAACTTAGTGCTTAGTTCGATTTCATGTCTTAAGTAGTAACTCTATCAATTTAATCCTAATAATTTAAGCAGTGATTTATAAAATCATTTTTCATGCCACTAAATTTTAACTAGCAATGATCAGTGTAGGCTCACAAGGCGACTGCTAATTTCTTACATTGAATCTTAATAAAGTATTATTTTGAACAATTTATTGTCAATTACGGCTTAACTTTCAACACCTATTAATAAACATTGGACTTGGTTATAAGGAGTATTTATTCTTGTGGGAGAGCGATGGCTGGCGCAAAGCTAGCCCGCATTTCTCACAGCCCATCTACTGCGACGGCCCAATTGCATACTATGACTCGTTTTCACTCGGTATGCCTGCGCACTTGTCGGTCGTGAAAACGAGTCATAGCATACCCTTGAACCGTCTCGTTACGAAGTGCTGTGAGAAAAGCGGGCTAGAGAAGGGTAAAACACTGTGTGGGGAACCGAGAGATTTTCATTTCTAGCCAAACTAGAGGCTCTGGATAGAATGATGTTAATGGATCGTTTACTTTGAATCACATCTGAACCTTGGGACTGACCGCAAGAAGGGTCAGGTAAACAAATAGTTAACGTATTTTGAGGCCAATACAGATGCTTAGAAGGCCTATTTCAGGGATGAAATAGCGAGTTTAAGAAAGAGTAGAATAATTATCTTAGTGAAACCCAGTGAATTTCTTAAAGGGTCTATTATGATATCAAAATGACAGATTTAAGAGCGTTAATTGGTATGTATTTTTAGCTAAAGCTATGAATGTTCGATGGTTCTCGTGGTCAGACCAAAATTATTTCCGAGTATGGAACCCATGAGTAGAGTTTTGAGTATTCTGCCGCACATATTTTTCGATCTTCTGTATTAAGCTAACTATAGTCCCCGTCAAGTATGTGTTTGCTTTCAGCTAATATATAGTCAAGAAAAGTGCGGGCTACCAGTGAGAGCTTACGTCCCTTAAAATGCACTACGTTCCAGCGATGTTTTAACGGGAAGCCAACTACATCAAGTACTACTAGTTTTTTCAACTCGCGTTCCAATTGTACACTGTGTAATGACAGGACCGAGATCCCGAGACCGGCCATGACCGCTTGTTTAAGTGCTTCACTACTACCCAGTTCCATATAAGGTTCTACCGTATAGCCATATTCCTGGAGTAGTTTGTCAAATACGGATCGAGTACCCGAGCCAGTTTCACGAATCAAGAAACGTTGCTGGGCTATTTCTTCGATTGCAATGGCCTTTTTGTTCGCGAGCGGGTGATTGGGAGGGGCAACGATACCCAGTATATTATTAAGAAAAGGATGTGCCTCGAGTCGCTCATCTTCAGGGGGCTGGCCCATGACAACAAAATCAACGTCATTATTCATGAGTCGTTCGATGACACGCGCACGGTTTGTAAAGCTGAGTTTGGGCTCCACTTCAGGATAAAGCTGTAAAAAAGCCCCTAATAAATTGGGTAAAAAATACTTTGCGCTGCTCACGATCGAGACCTGGAGGCTACCTTTTACCGTACCTTTTAAATCTTCGATGGCTACCGCAAGATCTTTGACGCGGTTTAAAATGTCGTGACTTGCGGCATAGACGGTTTTCCCTGCTGCTGTAGGCAGGATCTGTTTACCTATTTTTTCAAACAAGTTAAGTCCGGCTTGTTCTTCCAAGCGTTTAATCTGAATAGAAACAGCAGGTTGCGTGATGCACAGCTCTTCAGCAGCGCGGGTGTAGCTAGACAGGCGGAAAACTACCTCGAATAATCTTAGCTGTTGTAATGTTAGATGCATGTGTTTATTTTAACATAAACATTTGTTTATGGAATATATAATTAAAAATAATTATTATAAATGGTTAATTCAGTTTATATTCCCTAATCGATGGTAACAGGCCTTAAACACTAAAAGGCGGTTGTTACGCGTCGAAGATGTATTAGGTGATGACACTTTGTTACTGTATACAATCTGGATCTCGACAAAACGTATTATATAGATACCTAAAGAATTATATTTGCACTAGGAGGCAAAAATGGCTGATAATGAAGTTAAAGGAAAAGAACGCTATAAATCTGGCGTGATTTCTTACAAAAGCATGGGTTACTGGCAGCCCGACTATGAACCAATTAATACAGACGTCATCGCTATGTTCCGTCTTGTACCAGCAAAAGGTGTAGATCCTGAAGAAGTAGCAGCTGGTGTTGCTGGTGAATCATCTACAGCGACCTGGACAGTTGTTTGGACTGACCGTTTAACAGCTTGTGAGCTTTACCGTGCTAAATGTTACAAATGTGACCTCGTTCCTAACACAGGTCCTGGCACAGAGACAGAAGCTCAGTACTTCATCTACATCGCTTACGATATGGATTTGTTCGAGCCAGGTTCTATCGCTAACGTAACCGCTTCTATTATCGGTAACGTATTCGGCATGAAAGCACTTAAATCGCTACGTCTAGAAGACATGCATTTCCCTGTTGCTTACTTGAAAACATTCGACGGTCCAGCAACAGGTATTATTGTAGAACGTGAGCGTATGGATAAATTTGGTCGTCCACTTCTTGGTGCGACAACAAAACCAAAACTGGGTCTATCAGGTCGTAACTACGGTCGTGTAGTTTATGAAGCACTTAAAGGTGGCCTGGATTTCGTAAAAGATGACGAGAACATTAACTCACAACCGTTCATGCATTGGCGTGATCGCTTCCTTTACTGTATGGAAGCTGTGAATAAAGCATCTGCTGCTACTGGTGAAATTAAAGGTCACTACCTAAACGTTACAGCGGCAACAATGGATCAAATGATTGAACGTGCTGAGTTCGCTAAAGAATTAGGCTCTGTCATCATAATGATCGATTTAGTTATCGGCTATACAGCGATTCAATCAATGGCTAAATGGTGTCGTGCTAATGACATGATCTTACATTTACACCGTGCTGGTAACTCAACTTACTCTCGTCAGAAGAATCACGGCATGAACTTCCGCGTTATCTGTCAATGGATGCGTATGGCTGGTGTTGACCACATTCATGCGGGTACTGTTGTTGGTAAACTTGAAGGTGATCCAGCGATGATTCATGGTTTCTATGATGTACTACGTGAAACCAAAAACGAAGTTAACTTAGAAAATGGTATCTTCCTGGAACAAGACTGGGCTTCTATGAATAAAGTAATGCCTGTTGCTTCTGGTGGTATTCATGCGGGTCAAATGCATCAGTTAATACATCACTTAGGTGAAGATGTTGTTCTTCAGTTCGGTGGCGGTACAATTGGTCATCCACAAGGTATTCAAGCGGGTGCTACTGCAAACCGTGTTGCTCTTGAAGTTATGATTCAAGCACGTAATGAAGGTCGTGATTACCTGGCTGAAGGTCCAGAGATTCTACAGAAAGCTGCTAAGACTTGTGCTCCATTAAAAGCTGCGCTAGATACTTGGAAAGACATTACATTTAACTACGAGTCTACAGATACAGCTGACTTTGTACCATCTGCTACTACCAGCAACTAAGAGGAATTTTCAATTATGATGACTAACTACGGTAATCGCGTAACGCAGGGACAATTTTCGTTTCTGCCAGACTTGACCGATGAGGAAATCACGGCACAAATTAAGTACGCTCTAGATAATAAATGGGCTGTTAATGTTGAGTACTCAGACGACCCACATCCACGTAATACTTACTGGGAAATGTACGGCATGCCTATGTTCGACATGGAAGACCCTGCAGGTATTCTTATGGAGATCAACGAATGTCGCAAGACTTTTCCAAACTGTTACATTCGTGTAATGGCTTCAGACGCAACGCGCGGTACTGAATCTGTGAAAATGTCTTACATCGTTAATCGTCCTTCAGTTGAGCCAGGTTTCAATCTGGTTCGTGAAGAACGTAACAGTCGTTCACAAGGTTATACAATCTTGCCTTACGCTTGTAACAAACCAGAAGGCGAGCGTTCTTAATATAAGAATGTTTTAGCCCAACAAAAAAGGGGCGGCTTATGTCGCCCCTTTTTTTAAACCATTTTTATTTATAAGCGAATGGTATAATTAGTTCTAAATATATTTCAGGAGCAGACCCATGTCTGATACAACAGAAACTGAAGAAAACGAAGCACCTAAGATAGTATTGCCGGATGATACCCCGGTAGATCTACAGAAAGAATTGCGCTTATCCAATGTACAAGAAGTACTAGATCAACTCGACAAGGAATTAATTGGATTAAAACCCGTTAAAACACGTATTCGAGAAACAGCGGCTCTATTATTAGTCGATCGCGTACGTAATAAGATGGATCTTAGTGCTTCTTCACCTACTTTACACATGAGCTTTACTGGTAACCCTGGAACGGGTAAAACCACAGTGGCATTACGCATGGCTGAGATTCTTCATCGCTTGGATTATGTGCGCACCGGCCAACTAGTTACTGTAACTCGTGATGATCTCGTTGGTCAATATATTGGGCACACAGCACCAAAGACCAAAGATGTAATTAAAAAGGCTATGGGCGGCGTATTGTTTATCGACGAAGCCTATTACCTCTATAAACCAGAAAATGAACGCGATTACGGCGCAGAGTCAATAGAAATACTATTGCAAGTGATGGAAAATAATCGTGATGATTTAGTGGTCGTGCTCGCTGGTTATAAAGACAAGATGGATACTTTTTTCTATTCAAATCCAGGTATGCGCTCACGTATTGCACACCATATCGGTTTCCCTGATTACAGTGCAGAGGAATTAATGGCGATTGCAAAATTAATGCTTGCTGAGCAGAACTACCGCCTGAGCGAAGAAGCAGCAAAAGCGCTATTTGAATACACCAAACGTCGTATGACGATGATACACTTTGCCAATGCACGCTCAGTTCGTAATGCGCTGGATAGAGCACGTTTACGTCAAGCGAATAGATTGTTCAACAGTGCCGGTAAAGCAGTGACGAAAGTCGACTTGATGACCATTGAAGCAGAAGACATTCTCGCCAGCAGAGTATTCCAGGAAGGCAGCTTAGACCTGGATGGCGATGAAGGTGCCGATGTGGAACCTGTTGTTGAATCTTAAAATATAGCGCTGTTGGAGAAAGCTAATGACCATAACAGAGTTTCACCGAGCAGCCTTGGAGGCGCTTAAAAACGACCCTAATGAAATTATCCTGATTGATCTTACTAAACAAGCGCATGAGCTTTGCGATATGGTGAGCTGGGCAGATAGTATTATCGACAAGGATAATCGAGTCTCCGAGGCCTTTGATCATTTGAAATCCTTAGCTCGGGCACAACATGAAGCAACTAACAACGAACATGTCGCGGTTCTGCATGATGCTATAAGTGACCTTCTCTCGGCAATATACAAACATGACGATGACCTAACGCCTTCTAAGTTCGAAAATGACGATTCTACCTAACGGTAAATAAGGTACTGAATGAATAACTAGTAGCAACGCGACAAGTCCGACTTGATTATTAAGGAGACTTAATCTGAGTCTCCTTAAATAACCAATAACTAGCGTATTTTTGAAAATCATACTATGCTCTAGGTAGAGCTATGCAGTTTTTTATAAAACTCTGCGTTCCTAAGAAATATAGGAGCTTAGTAATGAATATGCCAAATCCTCTCGATGAGCATGATACATTGCATACCATGCATAAAGTCATTCCAGCGAAAGACTACAATCGTGTACGTCTCGCATTGAAACGCTTAAACAACTCCCCTGCAGATAGATCTCACTCCAATGAGGCAGCTTGAAATTATTCTTCACGACCAATACTGGCTGTGTTTTGATAGTTGTATGAATGATACGGGATGTGCGCCATAAAAGTATAGAGCGCTCTGTCAGAGCGTATGTGCCTCACTAAGGAGATGACAATGAATATTATTTATTGATCCATTGACTTGAGCGGGAGTCCATATAATTTGTTATGTTTTCTAGATGTCATCAAAGGTCCTCGAAACACAATAGTCGCATCCAATTAAAGACACGAAATTATCTAACAAACATAAAACGGACAACCTTAATGCCACAACCATAGTAAGTGGTTCTTGTAGGTTGAGTTTTTCAATACAATGAACTATTATTGTATTTACTTAATCGAACTATCGGTAAGATTATTGTGGCTCCGGAAACGGGCCCAGACTCAATGCAGAAGATAGGTGGCAATCATGAGCATGCGATTCAATAAGTGGGCATCGAAATGGATCGAGGATAACATTCTTCCCGGTGCCAATCCTGACATTGAGACCTTCGAAGCGAAGGCAAAGCGGCTGTTGAAACAAATGAACGCCGAGGGGGCCGAGGCCAGGTTCAAAGAATACGAGATCAAGGAGGAGCAGTCGCGCCTTGCGCCTCTGATTCTGGATGCGGTTTCAGACCAAACTGATTTCGACTACGATGTCTATACGCTAAAGAGACTCCTGGCGGAAGAACTTGAAGACGGCGACTGAGTCCCGCGATCCGACTTACTCATATACTATAATCTTTAACATCAGGTTTTCTCATTTGAACACTTCCAAATTCATCTCAGGCAAGACATAACCGTCCATTAAATCGGTCTCGTTCAAATCGCGCATCCTTCCCTGAAGCTCATTGGACTTTGTTGTTACAGTCTTGTAATCAGAACATAGAAGAATTTGCACAACTTCTCTAGCAATATCGGCTTATACCAAATTGGCGAGTCGATGATCTCATGGTTAGTTACACTTGTAACTATTTATACGTCTAATCAAATTAAGTTTCTAACAGAGCAATTGTAGTGTCAGCCGTTATCTTGTTTATATCAAATTGCACTTCACAGTATTCGGTCTCTTCACATATCACTGTTGGGTCATCAGCACAACAGCTGCCAGCGATTATCCCGGCGTAGAAAATCCCGGTTTTTGCACAAATGTCGGATGCAGTCTCAGTGATATTATGAATCTGAACGTTAATATTCGAATCGCTAACGTAGCTGCTTTGTGATAGGCCTTGCTGCAAGGGAAGTAGATCAGGTCTGATTTTATTGAGTTCATCCTTTAAAATACTCTCAAAAGCCTGGGTTCCCCAAGCTTCTAATGCTTTAGTGAGTTTAATCATTGCGTGTTCTCTAAATGTTGAATTTTGCTGTCATTGCTTTGTTAGGTATTTTTATCTTTGATATAGGTAGGCTTACCATCAAGGCTTAGCTGATTTTTATCTAACCAGTAATCCTTTATTCCGGTGCCTCCCTTTTTTAACGCCCATTCATTGAGCTCCTGTCTGTCTTCGACACTGTCAAAAAGTGGTACCCCCATACCGCAAGATGTTTGCACAAGATCGACGGTAAGATCGAACACTTGCCTTGCGCCAGGAATCGGATTAAATAAGGAATATAATTCATCCCATTCCGAGTCATTTTTATGGATTACCTTGGCTACTCCATAAAGGCGTAGGATCATAGGCTTACCCTCAAAAGCGGTAAACATTATGGTCATACGTGGATCTTCTTGAACATGTGAAGAGGTTTCATTGCCACTGCCTGTCACATTTAGCCACACCACTCGGTTTTCACCCACGACTTGTAATGTATCCATTCCTTTTGGAGAGACATTGACTCTACCTTCAGCAGTTGCTGTGCCTACAAAAAACAGTTTTTGATTTTCGATAAACTGTTTAAGCTTGTCAGGAATTTCTGTATATTGTTGAGCGATTTTGCTGCTTCCTTTATGTACCTAACTTTACCTATTGATAAAGACTTCATTTACCATCAGGATTATAACATAAGTTTTTGATTATCAGTGCAGTCCTAGTTGCTTAAAATGGCTTTTTCAACGGGGTAGCTTGCAATTTTAGGAGGCAGTTCTGGTAAGCATCCCCTAAAACGTAACAGGTTTTAAATAGAAAAGGTGCCGCATCCCGCATAGTACAAACTATTTACTCAAAGTATAAAGATCGGATAGTATTAGTAAGAATAGTAGAAAATTTGTAAAA
>QIKQ01000302.1 GCA_003233075.1 Gammaproteobacteria bacterium | reverse complement strand
ACCTATACGGTGAGTTGGAAATAGCCTGAAAAATCTTTTAGATTTAGTGCGTTATGCAGCCGCAGTAGAGTTCAACTGATTTATTTAGGTTGAAGTACCCATAACGAACACTTTCATCTCCTGCTTATGGCAGTTTTGTAGCCTACGTTCTTAATCTACAATAAAACAAGCCTAATGGAAATCGAAAACCCATTCCTGACCATCAGCTACGACCCTTGATAATCACTTACCTACAGGCTACGACTAAGCATAAACTTAAAATCCTAAGCCGCGTAAAAAAAGAGTCATGTGATCGGTAAAAGTACTTGTTGCAGTTGGCTTGGCAAAAACATGAATTAATGCAAAATATTGGATAGTCAGCATCATCGCTATGACATCAGCTATCAACCAAGGACCTTTAGTCCAAGGCTTGCGTCGTTTTTTTCTTTTTAATAAGAATAATTGACAAACGGCAATGCCTATCGCCAATAAAGTGTAATAACCCCAAGTTGCGAAACGAGGCTGAATATCATTGAAAGTAGGATTACCAACTAAAGCTAATTCACCTAAATGCCAAATTAAGTTGCCAATTGCAGCTGCGGCGAATGTTGCACAAAATATTCTTAACTGCGGATAGTTTTTAAAGTACTTAAAAAATACCGGATAATAAAAAGCACGTACTAAAAACAAGCGATAGTGATACGAAAAACGTGTCCAAAAACTAATTAAATTAGTTGCCAGCCAGGGTTTATTAAGCTCTGGCGCAATTTTAAATCCACAAATATTCCAAACGCCCACTTTAAAGTGAATCACACTAGCGAGATACAAAAAAAATCGACACAAATCAAAAAGAGTCGTCATGAGTACTGAGCTAGTCGGAATTGGATCTCCTCTTTCGAGAGCCTTTATCATGAATCTTGTACTTGAGTTATAGGTTTCTATCTGCAAGCTTGATGAGCGGGCAATTTCAGCCAAGTACAACATCAAATAATCCCAGAATATTAAATAACACAGGGCAAATAAAATCAGTTTAATACCACGAATTACGGTTGTATTTTTTTCTTCGCAAAAATAACTATTGTGAATATAATGGTAACCCTGGCCCACTGCAGCCCCCCAACCCCAGGATGGCAACAAGCAAGGATTGAAAAATACAGTAAGATATTGATTAAATTTCACATCTTCGGGAACCAAACCATCTTTGAAATCGATATAATACAGTGTGACTCTCGCCCAAAGCCAAAAAAATAGTATTAAACCAACTGGTATTTTCCAAGCAGCTCCAGCAATACCGTGGATAATAACTGCGATTGCAATCGCGATTACCGCCGATTGTATTACTGTCAGACGAATTATATTTGCATAGACTTCTTTTTTTAGCAGCTTGTTTAATAATATAAAAAGATTAATTGAAATTAGAGGTGCCAATACGAGCCAAGAAATTGAAAGTATTGAAAAGTCCTTAATAAAGCCATAACAAAATAACAAGCCCATGCTGGCTTCAAAACGTAAATGCTGTTTCCTCTCTGGATGGAGCACTGAATAAACTAGTAAGTGACAGGCAAATAACAGTGAAAACACTTTCAAACCGTACAGCACGCTAATTCCAAGGCAGGTCATTAAAATCAATGACACTTGCTTATATCGAAAGGGCAAATAGTAAACCAGTAGAAATGCAAGTAGGATGAATATAAAAACAATCAGTCGTGCATCATCACGACTTGCACCAAACTTATATATTTCTGAGTGGCTGACCACTATATTTGAGCGAATATTCCTGTCAACATCAAATACTTCTGCGCGAATAGCTTCATATTTATCTATATAGCAGCCTGGTTTGCTCAGACAACCTAGACTGACGGCTATAATTTGTGGTGCAGGTAGACGTATACTAGTTAAATTATGGGTAAAGCAATAAGCATAGATGAATATCTTGCTTTTGACTTTATCAAGACCCTCTAATTTACTATTTTTATTTATATAACAATGTTGATTTGAAGTGAATCCAAGGTTAGTCGCTAAATTTTGTGGCGTGGGCAACCCTAAACTAGATGAAATATGTGTAAAGCAATACATATACAGGAACATCAGAAAAACAACTGCTAATACAGGCCAGATACTGTGCTGATCGTAAGCTTCTTGTTTGCTAATAATCTCTCTGCCTTGACTTTTTTTTTAGTGAATAGCTACTGCTGACTAAGGCAATCGACTTAACACTAACTCAGTTAAGGTGCCGACATTTTTTAGATTTTTATCGTTAACATCCGCTCTACTAATTTTTATTTTAAATTCTTTTTCCAAATACATCACTAGCTCAATTAACCACAATGAATCAATAAACCAATCTTCCAATAAATCGATAGACTCAGTGAGTTCTACGTCTTGGTCGGGAAACTCTGATTTTAGAAACAACATTATATTTTCGCTAATCGCCTGTTTGTCCATTTTTACGTACCTTCTAATAGTTATTACTCAAAATTAATCGAGATTCTTTAGGTATACTTGAACCGTTTTTTTTCGATCCGGCTTGCCCGACTTTGTGAGAATCAACTTTTTGACTTGGATTATTTTCCTAGGAATCATATGTGCCGGCAATCGCTTTTTAGCTATTTTTAATAAATCAGACGACTTCCAATTCTTTGCGTCAATGGGAACTACTATCGCAACAGGAACCTGTCCCATGATACCGCGAGGATCATCTATACCAGCTATTAAGAGTTGCTCTATGCCTTCCACTGTACCAAGAGGCTTTTCTACTTCAGTTGGAAAAAAACTAAACCCACCGCAGTTAATAATATCATCTTGACGACCGTGATAAATTAAAAAACCGTCTTCATCTAGTTCTCCAAAGTCATCTGTGCCAAACCAATTATCCACAAATCGAGCTGCACTTAGCTCAGGATCTCGCCAATATTCTTTACATAAATGTGCTGCACTTAAAAATATTTCGCCACGTTGATTCACCGCCAGACACTTGTTCGACTTATCTCGAATTTGCACCTTAACACCCGGCGCAGGCTTGCCCACCGTGTGTAATTTATTTTGCTTCAAACTCGCTTCAAGAATAAAAGCGCGCGAACACTCAGTTAAACCATAATGAAAAAATAGATGCGAATTCGGAATTCGTATTAAGAGTGCCTTTAATTCATCGCCACTTAATGGCGCACTGCCTAGTTCAATAGAACGACATCTCGATAGACCTCGTTGCGCTTGGTTTTCATCATACGCAATAAGCATACGCGCAATGGGTGGCGTGGTGAAAAACCCACTAATGGCATATTCCTCAATATCCTCAAATAAACCATTGATTGAGAGTGGCTGACTGGCAAATGCGACCGCGCCGCCAATTGTGAGCGTGGCAGCGACTCTTTGCCAACCACCCGAATGTGCAATAGGCGAAATAATTAACTCACGATGATCTAAATTAAATTTGAAAACCTTCGCTAATAGTTTACTTAAGAGAAATTGCTGTTTATGGCTACTCACTACGCCCTTGGGTATGCCTGTGGAACCAGACGATAGTTTAATAAAGGCGGGTTTTTCACCTCCAGGACGGATAATTTCAGTTTCTGCTGAATAATCAGATAGTGAAATAATTTCATTGTTACTAAATAACAATGATTTTTCTTCGCCATCAATCGTAAAATCAATAAGCTCAATATCATTATCGATTTTTGTATCAACTGGACCTAAATGAAACTGGGGTTGAATTCGATTCTGGATATTTTTTTTCTGGGCATTTTTAAAACCATGTGCTATTTGAAAGGCAGTTGCATCGGCCAGACCTGCCGCTAATACGCTAATAATATGCTCTGCACTGTTGGGAAACTCTATCCACAGTCTATCATCGGCTTGTAAGCCTTTTTTAACTAGAAGACGAGATAATAGATAAGCAAGCTGATAAAGCTCCTGGTAGCTAATGGAATAATTTTCTAATAGGAGTGCTGGCAAATGTCTGTGTTCAGTCTCTTTACTTAAATAAAACAAATGTTCGACTAGGCTGGTAGGCACTTCTACAATTTGCTCTGAATTAGACATATCGTTTCATCACTTTCTAGTAGACTATATGGGCTAGCAATTATTCTTGTGGCACATATGTTTTCATGATTACCTGGGTGCTAATTAATAAAATAGCACAATACAAGGGTCCCCACAGCAAGAAATTATTACCGTGCATAGAAAATCCAAAAATAGTAAAGAGTATGCCGAGTAGAAAACCATTATTCTCGTGAAAAAATAGTATATCTGCCTGCTGCATTTTAGAAAAATAAGCCACAAAAAAATGACCTGCCCATATGCCACTAATAAGCACACCAAAAGAGGCGAAAAATAAGGTCCACATTGATAAAGGCGAAACTGAAACTAATAAAAAGACCAAATAGTAAGCAACACCGCTCAAAACGCTTGCTGCGAGTGTGCTTAGCTTTGTCCACCACAAGCCTACTATTATACCTATCATCCAGGCGATAACGACAACCATATAAGTAATGTAAGTGGAACTGACATTTAGCTGTAATAGCAAAAAATAACTTAACTGCACAACCGAAAAATATAGGCCTATGAATGTGAAATATAATTTGTACCAAATCATTTGAAATACCGACTTTTAAGCCTGTACCAACCGTATCGCAAAATAATATTCATATTGTCTTTACTAATTATTCTTGCTTTTGATACAAAGTTTTTTATTTTATTTGGTAGAATTATTTTTAACTGCTCCGATTCAAAATGAGAAACTGTATTTTTGATTTCATTAATTGTAAATGGCATTTTTTTTGATGAGTAGGCAAAGCTACGCCCAGCCCTCTGGCTGGTAATCACTAATATTTTCGGAAAAACCTGACTTAGTGTTTTAACAATTTGCGCAGGCATTGCGTTGTTAGCTCGAATTTTCCCGGCTATTTGAACGGACAATACGCCGTTGGCAGTGAGGCGCTTTTTTACTAATTTATAAAATTCAACTGAATGCAGGTAAGCCACTTGTATGGTTAATGGGGCAGGAACATCCATAATAATTAGGTCATATTTCTCTTTGGTATTAGCCAAATAATATTTGCCATCCTCAACAAACAGCGTCCATTTTTTAATATTTCTTAGTTTTTTAATATCGACATAATGTAAAATACCTGCATCAAGCACACCCTGATCCAGTTCAACTGAGACAATTTTATCACTAAATAGCTGAATACGCTCGACTGAAGACAAGGTGCCATTGCCAATAATTAAAACTTTTTTAGGCTCTAATATAATAGCGGGTAATTTTGCAATGTAATAGTTTAGGTATTCTAATTTTCGTGAATCTAAATTTCTTAAGCCATTTAAATAAAGAAATTTTGCGAATTTACCTACCTTGATGACTTCAATTTTTTGATAAGCTGAATTAACTGAATGCAGTACTTCGACCTTAAGCTTATATTTATGCTTGTATTTATACAAGGCAGCCGTGCTTAGCTTGTCAGTCTGAGTTAAAAACGAAATAGCAACACAAGCTATAATAAAAAAAACTGCACTTATTTTATAATTACGCGTCACTAAAAGAAGTAAGATTAAAAGTAAGAACCAGTATATTGGTAATAAGTAGTCTAAACTCTTATTCCAGGAACTAATAATGATAAAAAACCCTAGAATAAATCCAACTAGCTCTAAAGTATAAAATAATTTTAAACGAAATTCTTGCACCTCTTTGCTTTTATTTTGCTGCTTAGATTCTATTTTACCATGAACTAATCTAGGTAAAAATATTGCAAATACAGCTGTGAACAGACAAGCAAATAGTAATAACCAGAAAATTAATAATATTCCTGAGTAGGGTAACTGCGAAATCCAAGCCGCTAAATAGCGATAGGAAAAAGGGAAAGTGAGATGTAGAAAAAGCGAGCCAATAAATAACCGTTCGAAATTAAGTTGTGATAACTTTCTAGAGATTAAATAACCTATCGAAATACCAACAAAGAATGCCGCGCTGACAATGGCAATCGTAATTTCCTCGCCATAAAGTATCGCGACAAAATCACGTATTAATATGAACTGCAGAATGCTAAGCGAAATCCCGACTAGTACTAGAATACAATGCGTTTTGCTAACAAGAGCCAGATAATTAGAAAACCAAAAAAAGTTTATGCGTTCATTCATGAGCAGTTTCAATAGGAATAAAGAATCATATCAAACTTAAGTTTAGCACTTTTTTGTCAGCCAATAAAAAACGCCCTAGAACATCAGTTTCTAGGGCGTTATTATTCTAAATTACAAATAAAACTTAAACGTTAGAACGTCCAAAGAGTGTAAATTTGGAAGTCATTTTTTTCATAAGCTGATGCAGCTAAATTTGAATCATTATCGGTAAATTTATAAGCAGCGCCAATTCTCCATTGCTTATTCATCTTGCGAGTCAAATCCAAAGATGCTCTGAAACGATCATCGTCACGAGCTGGTGATGCTTGCCCAGATACTAACTCATACTCACTCGTGCGATAGCCTAATTCTCCGCCCCAAGTCCAATTATCAGCGAATTTACGAGTTAATTTCACTTTAAAGTCATGTCGAGTTGGTGATGCACTTGTTACTGTCGATGCGGCCAAATTGTCATCACGATCATTGTTTTCAAACTGATATTGGAAACGAAGCTTGCCAAAAGCAACTCTTGTATAATAGCTGACACGAAATTGATTACGTGAGCCTTCTTCATAAGAGTACAAAGTATTTTCCGAAGATATATCGCTGTAACGATAGCGAATAATCAGCCATTTGCCTGCACCAACTTTCTTCGTACCCGTTAAAGCATAGTTAGTCACTTTTTGGTATGAATCAGACGCTAATGAAGAAGTAGTGAAATCGACTTGAGGTGTAAGCCACCAGCTACCAACTCGATGACGATAATTCACACCACCAGTAAATGATCGATAATCCTGATCCGCATCAGAAAAACGCTGCGTATAAAAATTAGCAAGTGCTTTCCAATTAGTTGCAAAAGGGACTGATACATAACCAAATATTTCTGTGTAAGTATCATCTAACGCCGTCGTATTATCAGTTGCAACAAAATCAACGTTGTCATCTGTACCAATCGCAAATTGAATACCACCACGAGGCTTGCCTTTCTTAGGTGCAGCTTTTCCGCGAGGTACTTGAATAACTTCTACTTCATCTGCTGAACCACGTGATACTTCATCACTAGTTGCTGGATCATTATAGCTACTAGCCGATGATTGATTCGAAGCTTTACGGCTAATTGAATCTTTAAGACCAGAATACATACGTCGACTATTAACAGGCATTAAGTTGTTTTGATCTTCCGCAGGGGTTTCTATACTTGCTGCAATTCGTCTGATCGTCGCAGGATCGACTTCTGAACTGACTTTTTTAATCATTTTATTAGCGAGTTTGCTAATTGCGTTTTGGCCTTTCTTTGCCGAGGCCTTTTTGAACCAGTATAAAGCTTTTGTAAAATCTTTTAGGCGTCGAGAAATAAGACCCAAGTTATAATGAGCAACTTGGCTATACTTATCGTCTTTGGCAACAAGTAAAAAATATTCCTTTGCTTGCTCATACTTGCCTAATTTATAGTAAGTCACACCAATATTGTACTCAATATGTGATCCGCTTACACCAGC
>QIKQ01000250.1 GCA_003233075.1 Gammaproteobacteria bacterium | reverse complement strand
CGATAGATGGCTGATTCCTCTTGTGTCTCATCACCTTCATTATTCTCTTCGTTTTCGTCGGCATTGACGGGCTGCAAAGCAATCGGATTCTGGTAACTCGTTTTCCAGCTAATATTGCGTATTTCTATATCGGGAAAAGTGACCAGCTTATCGCTAATCAAAGAAAACAATTTTTCGACTTTAAATTCAGATGAGGCAAGCCGTTTATTTAAATAAACGGCTTGTCGTATGCCATTAGCGGTATAGAGCGAATCTGGCGTATCTTGATTAATTTTATTGATATGCCGGTCTAAGTAGTGCGTTTTTTGCGCAACTAATTTTATTTGTGCTTTTAAGCCCTGGGTTTTTACATATGACTGGCTGCTGTAGGCAACTGTCGCAATCAGCAATAGTATGCTTGAGGCCGCTAGTATGGAATTGGCTTTCTCAAATATAAAATAGCGTTTGTCATGATTAAGAGCATAGTTATCTTTAAACCTGAATTTTGCCAGTAGATGTACAAACAGCATTTCGGTTTGTTTGGCGGATACCGGCGACTTAAGATTGAAAGTCGAATTTAACTTGTCGATGTGAATTAAATTAAATGTCCAATTGTTAGTATTATTGAGGCCACTTCTTAGGACATCATGGTTTTGGTCATCGCAAATAATATTAATGGTGAATGCCTTATTGTGCGGCAGCAAATGGAATCGATTGAGGTAACGTTGATTATTTTGTACTTCGGTAATAATTGTCGCTGCAAAATCTTCAGAACTGTTTGTTTTTAATTTGGATAAGCGACTCGATTTTATATTTTGATTATGAAAAAAAGTTTGCCTTAAATAGCCATTCGCTTGCTGGCTGACTAGCAACGAGTATTCATCATTCGATTTCACTGTATTTTGAATTTTTGGGCTTATTAGGGGCACTGAATAAATTCCCTGCAAGGGAACTTGGCACAATTGAATCCAAGATAATAGCAATGACAAGGTATCAGGATTCGTCAGCCCGGTCAGGAGTATTTCGTCTTGTTTAGGTTTTGAAGCGTGCTTTCCTTGATAGAGAGCGATGCGAAACGGTGTTGATCTAAAAAAGGCATCTAATTTTCGCTGGACTAGCGGAGTTCGTGTGATGCTGCTTAATTTTGGTATTTGAATGGCATGAAATTCTTCTTCCACTAGGTCGACTAAGGCATAACTGAGTGTTTTTGGTTCGCGTTCTATATAACGAAGAAACTGGGCTTGACCGTTTTCATTAGCTGGAAATCGAACGGCGTCAAGGATCGTATTCTTATCCCAGTGGAATACGGTGATATCTAAAAGAGTAATGTAAAATATACGTTTCATTTTGTCTTGTCTATATCGTACTAATAATGTCGTAGACTGGACCTAATACCGACAACATGACCCAGGCAATTATGGAGCCGAGTACGAGGGTCATTGAAACTTGCATATGAGTTTGCATGCGCTCTATTGAGTCATTCACTTCGCGATTATAAAAGTAACCGACGTTATCCAGCGCTTCGTCCAGACGCCCGGTGTTTTCTCCTACTTTAAGCATACGTACTACCAGTGGAGGAAAAATATCTACTTTTTGCACGCTTTGGGTCAGCGTGTCGCCATCACTGGTGAGGCGGCCGACGTCTCTAAGAGCGTTACGGATCGCCAAATTACCTGCGATGTGTTCACTTATTTTCAGGCAGTTGAGTACGGTGATGCCTGATCGATAGAGCAATGCAAAATAGGTCGCAAATCGAGCGAGTATGAGTTTGTTAATGATAGGTCCGAAAATAAAGGCATTGAGTTTAAATTTATCAATACGCAGCTGTACTTTTTCATTTTTCTTAGCAATAATTTTCAACATAAAAAACGAAAATAGAGGGATAATTAGTATTAAGTACCAATAGTTAATAAAGAAATTAGAAGTCGCAATGAGTATTTTGGTGTGCAGCGGTAATTCGCCACCCATGTTTTGTATAAAATTAACCAGTTCCGGAACGAGATAAATCATCAGAAAAAATAGAACGCTTATTATGACAGTGCCGACGACTATGGGATAGAGCATTACTTTTTTCGTTTTTTCAATAATTTCATCTTGCCATTTTAACGAGTCAGTCATTTTTTGTAATACCAGGGCTAACTCACCGGAGTGTTCGCCTGCTTCAATTAGGCTGACAAACACTTGATCAAATACATTTGGAAAGTCTCTCAGGGCCTCGGAAAATGTTTTGCCGCCTTCAATCGAAGCAATAATCGCCGAGATGGTTTCTCGGAAACGAGGGTTTTCGAGAGAATCACGTAAGTCGACCAAGCTTTCGAGAATTGGCACGCCAGCGCGAGTCATTTGTTCCATGTGGAAACAAAAATTGATTATTTCTTGTCGCGATATTTTTCGACTCGAAAATGAAAAAGATTTATCGTTAGTAACTTCCTTGCATTTAACTAGATCAAGCCCCATGTTATTCAAACGGCTTTCTAAATCAGGTTCGTTAACCGCATCAATTCGACCAGAAACGACGCAACCTTTTTCATCAATCGATTTGTATTTAAAAATAGCCATTAGTCTAGCCTATCGCTCAAGTCTACTATGCGTGATATTTCGTCCAAACTGGTTATGCCTTGTTTTACTTTCGCTATCGCGTCGTTGCTTATGGGTTGGAAGCCTTTTTTTTCTGCCAAGATAAGCAATTCACGCATGCTCGCTTTACGAGAAATAAGCTCATCAATTTCCGAGTCAAATTTTAGTATTTCCATTAGAGCGATGCGCCCTTTGTAACCCAAATCGGCGCATTTCGAACAACCATTGGCTTTATAGAGTGTTTTGGTTTTATCGGGCGATTGATAATCAATAATTTTGGCCTCTATGCCCTCAGGCTCATAGGCCTGCTTGCAATGGGAGCATAGTTTTCGAACCAGACGTTGAGCCACAACACCGATAATATTACCCGCCATAATATCGGGAGCGATGCCAATATCGAGTAAACGCGGTATCACCCCAATCGCCGAATTAGTGTGTAAGGTTGAATAAACTTGGTGCCCAGTCATTGCGGCTCGCAGCGCCATTTCAGCAGTCTCGTCATCTCGTATTTCGCCGATTAGTATTATGTCAGGGTCTTGGCGCATAATCGTGCGTATGCCGTTGGCAAAATCAAGTTTTGCGGCCTCGTTGACTGATGTTTGCCTAATGAGAGGCATTGGATACTCGACAGGATCTTCTAAGGTCATGATATTGACCGACTCGTTATTTAAATAATTGAGCAGTGAATAAAGAGTTGTTGTTTTACCGCTGCCGGTAGGTCCAGTCACTAAAATAATGCCCTCAGGTCTCGCCATGAGCATTTTTAATTTAATAAGAGACTTTTCATCTAAGCCAAGTTTTTCTAAAGGCACGATACCCTTTTGCTTGTCCAAAACTCTTAAAACTATGTTTTCGCCATAACTCGTAGGCTGGCTAGAAACCCGAAAATCGATATGCCGCCCTATTAGACTAAGTGATATTCTGCCGTCTTGAGGAGCGCGAGTCTCAGCAATATTTAAATCGGCCATTACTTTTATGCGGACCGAAATACCAGACCAATAGTTTTTATGTAGGGTGCGAAATTGGCGCATAACGCCATCAATTCGATAGCGCACCCGTAAAAAATTTTCTTCTGGTTCGAAATGAATATCGGAGGCATCGCGTTTTACTGCGTCTGCGAGTATGGCATCCACCAAGCGAACGAGCGGCTGGCTATACTCTTCCATATCAAAACTCGCCGTTTCGTAATCTATTTCGCCGGTCTCTAATTCATGCAGAATGCCATCGATAGATAACTCGAAGCCGTAAAATTGATCAATGGCATGTTCAATTTCGGCTTCGCCGGCAAGCATAGTTCGAATCTCTATGTTTTCGCCTACGAGTGCAGCAGCTTGATCGATTGCAACAATATTGAAAGTATCTGACATGGCGATGGTTAATGATTTCGATTCTTCATCGTATATAATGGGCAAAATTTTATATCGTCTAGCGACATTTTTTGGAATCATTTTGATCGCGTCAGGGTCAGGAATTGCAGCCGTTAAATCGACAATTTCCTGACCTATGGACTCACCCAAGACATCACGCATACTGGCTTCACTAATAAAGCCGAGGTCGATTAAAATTTTTCCGAGTGGCACCCCGCGTCGTTTTTGCTCAATCAGTGCGATGCGTAATTGGTCTTGATTGACATAGCCCTTCTCAATAAGCAAATCACCAAGACGCACAGGCTTTTTCGGTTTAATCTTTTCTGCTGCATTCATTTGCTGGCTCCAGAGCGATTGCTAAGGGGGTAACCCAAACTGCGTAAGCGTTTTTTTGTTGTACGGCGGTTAAAATGGTAAGGCGAGCTGTAGCTTATTTTTAGAGCGCTTTTATAATACCGAGAGGCTGCTTTATATTCGCGTAATTGATCAAGGCTTACTGCTAGATTATAAGCGTAATCCGCATTGCCGCGATCCAATTGGAAAGCCTTAAAGAAAGCACTTTGCGCCTCTATCCAGCGATTTTGATTAATATACAACATGCCTAATGCAAAATGTAAATGGGCCGCACCCATATCTTGCTCTGACATTAATTTAAGTTTGCTAATGCTTGCCTCACGATCAATCGCCGCGGTGTTTTGCAATGACAATAGAGCGGTTAATGCAATACTGTCTTGAGGGTCCAGTTTAAGCAAGTGGAAGTAATAATTTTGTGCCTTGAGTTTACTGCCAAGTCGCAAGGCAATAGCAGCGAGGCCCAATAAAGCATCGCGATTGTTCGGCTGAACCCGCAAGTACGATTGGTACAAGGCTTTAGCCTTTTTGTGCTTGGATTGCTGATAGGCCTTATAGGCATCCAGAAGTATATGGTTGTTAACATTTTGCCGAGAATCTCTCTTAATTTCGATTTTATTGTAGTTGTTCAGCGGCTTATTAATATCAGAAATATAAACATTGTCGGTCGGATATAGAATACCCGACCTATTATGATCATCTCTTGGGCTGGATGTTTGTTTAGAATAATTCACGGTACTCGCTATTTGCTTCGTTTTAAATTCGACTTTGCTTGCTGCGGCAGTAGTGATAATTTTACTTTTCTGTGTGACTTTATTTTGCGCGACAGCTTGAGTTGCAATATTATCGCTCGCATTAACTGGTTTTTTGATATTCGTGTCATTCTTGACTTGCATGGCGGGTAATTGTTTTATTGAGGGTTTGCTCAGCTCTTGCAAGGTCGTTGTGATATACCACCAGGCGATCACAAAAGTAATTGCGGCTAATGTGGCAAGTAAAGAATATTTAACTTGATTGCTTACTTTTGATTTTGTGCCACTGGCTTCGATATACTCAAAGGACGTCGCATAAGGCTGGTAGGCAGACTCTGTTTCTTCAACATTGACTAGATTTAAATCATCGGCTACTTGTTTAGAAATATCGTTGTCTACGTAAAACGCTTCTGTCGGTGTAGAGTTTTCCGTGCCTGAGTTGTCGTCAGAATTTAGCCCAGCTATGCTTGAGTCAGCGAGCGAGTCGAATTCGTTGACGGATTCATTTTCGCCGTTGCCTTTTTCATCTGCTTGCTCAGTGAATACGCTAGAGTTTTGCGAGAGGTTTTCTTCAGCTTCAATCTCTTCTAAACTAAGACTTAGCTCGTTATTATCGCTAGTTTGATCTTCCAGAGTGGGTAAATCATCTTGGCTCTGATCGGCAGGTACATTATTTTTGATGTCGTCATTTTCGCTGCTAGTATTTCTGTCTACGCCAGACTCTACTTCTGTTGGCTCCGCCGTGCTCGCTAGCTCATCGTTTTTTACATCAGGCGCGTGCTCTTCGGCATCCGCTATTAGTTTGTCCTCAGATGACTCCTGATTATTTTCTTCCGCTTTTTTTAAGGCATCGAGAAGCAAACTCATGGCGAATTACTTCCCAGTAGCCGGCGGATAGTTTTTAAAAACACTATTGACACTGCCGGGTAAGTATCGTTTAAGTGAATTAAATTTAGCATCCATGCGCGCATCGTTGATAATGGTAGGTTTTAGAAAAATAACCAGTTCTGTTTTTTTGAAGGTATGATCTCGATGGCTTAAAAGCTTATTCAGTCGTTTAAAGCGCTTTAAACCAGGAATTGAATTTGTTTTTTTATCTATGGTGTTTTGCATTAAACCGCCCATGACGATAGTTTGACCGTTTGCCACTTGCAGCAACGATTCGAGTTCTCTAATTTGAATTTGCGGTATTCGACTGACGGCGGTGGTTGTTGGATTATTTAATTTGATCGCCGGATCATCGACATAACTGGTGATGCGAGTGATGGTTGGACGCACATTGAGAGTGACATAACCGTCTTGATTAATTTGTGGTATGACACTCATGACTAAGCCAATCGGCACGGTATGAACTTGGCTGGTAAAGGTTGTTGAAGTAGTTGTATTGGCTCCCACAGTTTCAGTCGAAACTTCGGCATCTAATGTAAAATAAACTTGTTCATCAACTACTTTGAGTAAAGCCGCCTGATTATTTAAGGTCAAAAGCTTTGGACTCGACAGAACCTTAACATCGCCAAAATTTTCTAATAACTTCAGTGTTGAGCTAATGTTTGAACCGTCAGCCTTGGTTTGGTTATAGCCTAAACTAAAAACCGGCGCCGCAACTAGATTTGAACCAATTAGCGTGGATTTAATAGAAATTCCGTTAGAGCCCACGCCCGTATTACTTGATAATCGCTGCCAATCTATTCCTGCTTGAAATCGATCGCTCAGCTCCACTTCGACAATGGTCATTTCAATTAAAACTTGTCGCTGTGCATTGGACATTACTTTTTGAATAAAAGTTTGTACTGCACTATGCTGCTTCTGAGTTGCATTAACATTAATAATACTGCTAGTGGGATTTGCAATAATTTTGCTGACGCTATTTGAATTCAGCGTGGAAACCTCTCCAACTATCGTGCGCAAATTACTGACCATTGTTTTCCAAAAGTCATTATTCGATACATTTGTCACTTTCGTTTTGGAATTATTGCCGTCACTCGCGCTAGTACTTGAGGCGCCGGTCGTTGCGATTCGAGTAGCCACACTCACTTCGCTGGTGGATTTACGGCTCATATTGACGTAATCAACTCTGTAGTTACGCCAGAATGGGGTATCAGGTGAAATGATTAGCGCTTTATTTTTAAGCTGATAACGTAAATCAACTTGCTTACTAATGCGATAGAGTATTTTTGCTAATGTTTGTTTATAGGCATTCAATGTGACCTTACCTGTTACTTTAGGATGAATGTCTACATTTAATTTAGCGTCACGAGAAAGTGTATAAAGCAAGTCCTTAACAGCAACATCGTTCACAACCACGGTGTAGGTTTCAAGCTTATCCTCGAGTTTTGGTCTGGGGACACTCGGGGCATAGACAACCGGCGCTGGGACACGCTTATTCTTAACTGGTTTTATTTTTATGTGCCCGCTGGATAACTTAGGTGGATTGCTCGCTTGGCATGATAATAATAGACACGCAAAAACAATCGTTAAATACGATCGCCAGCTAAAATTATTTTTAATATCTAGGTTTTTTTCTTGAGTCATGAACTATCCCGCTTTATTCCATTAGAGTCCGATAACTTTTCTGCGATTACATTGCGAATGTTGCGAATGTAAGGTCGAT
>QIKQ01000018.1 GCA_003233075.1 Gammaproteobacteria bacterium | reverse complement strand
GCTTTCGAAGCTTCTCGTCGTTGCGAGACTGCCTAAGCAGATGACGCAATCTCCTAACGTAAGTCATTGAATTAAGGAGATTGCTTCGGTGCATTCTTAGAGCCGACATAGAGAAAAAAATTTTAAGGTGTACGAAAACTGAAATAATTTTTTCGTGATTATAAATGAGTTTGGGGGATTGCTTCGCCGTGTTCTACGAGCACAGCTCGCAATGACACGACCTCATTTTACTGATCGGGGTTATCAGGTTTTTTGCTTTCTGTACTAGTATTTTTTTCTGAGTCTGTCGTTTTAGTCTTTGTTAGATCGTGTGAACCATTTGAGTGTTGTTCATGATAGGCAAGCATAAAGCCCCCCATCAAAGACACAAATGCCATGATGACAAAGGCTGTCGTAAATAATTTATTGGACTTGCCTTTTCTAAATCTTGTTAAAACGATGAAAACAAGAAACAGGGCGAATCCAGCCATGCCTAAAGGATGCACCAATACATCTGTCCACGAATCTATGTTTTCCATTATTGAATTCTCCCAATATTAATATTAATGAAGTTGGAGCTTAAGAACTGCGATTTATAGACTACTGTAAATGATTTATCATTCATAATCGATGTTAATTACAGTTAGATTTGCGCAAGTTTAATATTAGCCCTAACAAATATTGCCAAAAATAACATTGACTGCACGTTAATTGAACGGTTTTGATATAAACTATTGTTTATTCAATAACGCCCATTTTAACATCAGACTTAGTACCGTCACCGGACACCTTGTTTTCGACTGAACCTGCTTTTACATTTATTTTTATTTTTCCCGTCGCTTTGACGCCATCACCGATGGTGCCGACTTTAACATCTGTATTATTTTTATTGCCTTTCGAAGTGTTAGTTATTTTTCCATCGACTTTAATTTCACCGCCTTTTTTTAAAGTTACATTATTACCAATGGTGCCAACCTGGGTATTTGATTTATTATCATCACCATCAACACCAGTCACTACTTTAGTTTTCAGCTCAATATTAACATCGCCCTCGGCTTTTAAATTTTTTCCGACTGTGCCCATTTTGACGTCGACTTCGTTATTATTGCCTTTGACATTACTCATCAGCTTTTCGCTCGTTTTAAGGTTATTAGATTGTATGTAGGATACAAACATACCGCCGGCTAAAGTGGTTATCGCCATAGAAATAAAAACCAGTTTCATTGTCAGAGAAGTTCTATTTTTAGAATAACGGGTAAAGACTACTATGATTAAAAAGACTGAAAATGCGATTAAACCAATCGGGTTGCTTACGACCATGGCCCATAAATCATAAATCATGAGGACTATCCTTGCTTAGATTTTTAAGCGTTATCTTTAAAATGTTACTTATCTTTGGGGTTCGATTTAGTATCCTCGTTTAGAGGTATGCCTTCAACTTTGATATTGATTTTACCTTCGCCTTTTGAACCTTTGCCTACGTTGCCAATATTAATGTTAACTTTATTGTCTTTGCCGCTCACATTGCTAATGATTGAAGGGGACTTTTTGATTGCGTCTTGGTACGAAATATAAAGTCCAAATGCGAGAGAGCTACAAGCCATTAGCACAAAAATGTACTTTATTGGCGTCGGAATTTTATTTTTACCAAACTTGGTAATTAATAAGAAAACGAGAAACAATGAAAAGCCGGCAATTCCAAGTGGGTTGGTAAATGCTTCTAACCATGCATCTAAATCTGGCATATTTGAATCCTTTGAAGTTATTCTAATTTGCTGTTTGTTGCCAGCTATAACATTACTTTAGTTCAGCTTAAATTTGCAAGAATTATTATTCGATTAATTCCGCAATGTCACACATTTTGATTTTTTAAGAGCCTTACGGGCTTTTGTTCGACTTGAATTGCAGCAGGCATTTTAACGTAAATTTGATGACTTTATCACAACGGTTTTTAAACTATTGACCGCTATAGGGTTGTGGGTCAGAATTTAGTTACTGTGGTTAAATAGTGCCATAAAAACTAAGTTTATTGACCCTGGCTCATTAGTGCGAGTGATTTGGGAAATAGCTTAATGCCAGCAACAAGAATGAAAGCACCTGAAATACCAAAAGATGCGGAGTGGCATAACACGGATAATCCAATTCGTATCACTGAGCAATTCGGTAAGGTGGTACTGTTAGAGTTTTGGACTACTTGCCATGTGAGTTGTATCCAGCTTTTATCTGATTCCAGTTATCTTGAAAAAAAATACCGTGATGGATTGACTGTCATTGGTATTCACTCACCGAAGTATCCACACGAAGCAGAAAAACTTCATCTCAAGAACACGATAAATCGCAATCAGGTGACGCATCCTGTGGTGAATGATGAATCCTATCAACTGTTTAAAAAATACAGCGTTAAAGAATGGCCGACTATTATATTAATTGACCCGGAAGGTTATATCATTGGTGCATTGCGCGGTACTAGTGATCGTGATCAATTGGAAGGTTTAATACAAAAACAATTACAAATTGCAGAACAAAAAAATATTCGCTGTATCGATAAAACGCCAATTGCTGATCAGCCTCTTAATGGTGAAGTGCTGAGTTATCCGGGACGACTCTATGCGACTCAGAATAAACTCTATATCAGTGACAGTGGTCATAATCGCATAGTAGAAGCAAATATTGATGGCAAGGTGACAAGGACATTTGGCAGTTATAATCCGGGCTTGTTAGATGGGCACGAATCAGATTCCCTGTTTAATAACCCGCAAGGCATGGAAAAAATAGATGACTTTCTATTTGTTGCGGACGCAGGAAATCATGCTATTCGGCGCATACACTTACAAACGGGTGAAGTGCATACCATTATGGGTAATGGTGAGCGAGCAAAAGCGCTAACACAGGTTTATGATGACCCCAGTCAAGCCAAATTAAATTGTCCCTGGGCATTAACTAATTATAAAGGCGATGTCTACATAAGCATGGCAGGCACCAACCAAATTTGGAAATGGCAACTAAGCATGAACAAGCTTATGCCATACTTGGGAACAGGCCAAGAAGCGCTAAATGATGGACCCCGGCAAACAGCTGCGTTTGCACAGCCCACGGGAATGAGTGGAGGTGAATATGGATTATATATTTCTGACTCGGAAACATCTTCCATCCGTTTAATACGCATGCCGGATGATAATGTCTCAACCCTAATTGGCAAAGGCTTGTTTGATTTTGGCGATGTCGATGGTCCAAGTTATATGGCTCGTTTACAGCACCCCTTGGATTTGCAATATGACCATAAACGTCAAGTTGTATGGATTTGCGATACTTATAATAATAAAATTAAATATTTGAAATTGAACAATAATGAAGTCTTTACACTTTCCTTGGCAGACTTAGATGAGCCGGGCGGTATTTTTTTGCAAAACGATATTCTCTGGATAAGTAATACCAATCGTCACGAAATAGTGAAACTAGATTTAACTCAAGGCAGTAAAACCATTATTCCAATCGTTGAATACTAATAAAAATTGAAATTCTATATCGAGTAGTACGATTTAATTCCTGAACAATTCCAGCCATTCATGATTACACTCAATGTCACTCGTATTGTCTAGCTGGAGTCACGATTCAATGCATAAATAATTGCAATTTACCCTAATCTATTATTAACTAACATTCTCTTTTAAGCGGGATATTAGAAAATGAATTCTGAAATATTTCAGGCTGATTGCACTCAGTGTGATCGACTAGCCAATTTCCTAACGGACGTCAAATCGGAGTATCCCGATTACTTTTCAGCCCCTGTGCCACCTTTTGGACCTAAAAAAGCGAAATTACTCATTGTTGGTTTAGCGCCTGGCAAGCACGGTGCAAATGCCACGGGTCGACCTTTTACCGGTGATTTCGCTGGTATATTGCTCTACGAGACTTTGCATAAATTTGGTTTTTGTAATAAACCCCAGTCAAAGAACCTAAACGATGGATTGAAATTAATTAACTGTCGAATCACCAATGCAGTTAAGTGTTTACCACCAGAAAACAAACCAACGAGTAGTGAAATTAATACCTGCAATCAATTCCTAAGCAAGGAGCTACATTTGCTAAGTGAAGGAAGCGTGATTATTGCTTTAGGAGGCATTGCACATAAATCAATTATTAAATCCTTTGGCTTACGTCAAACAGATTATAAGTTTGGCCACGTTCATTTACATAAAATAGAAACGAGCAGTGGCAAAAGTTTTCAGCTTTTAGATTCCTATCATTGCAGCCGTTATAATACTCAGACAAAACGTTTAACTGAAAAAATGTTTCATGATGTTTTTAAGAAAGCGTCAAAGCTAATTGATACTTGATACGCTTGATGTCTTATAGATTTGTTTATCAATTTATCGACTTATGAACTTTAAAGATGATGTAAAGTCCTTTCTTAAAACAGTGCCAACTCAGCCTGGTGTGTATCAGATGTTTTCTGATACCGGGACTGTCATTTACGTTGGCAAGGCGAAGCAGCTACGCAATCGTCTTAACAGTTACTTTCGAACCAGCGGTGTTGGTCCTAAGCAACAAGTGTTAATGCAAAAAGCAGTTAATATCGAATTTACCATTACTAACAATGAAGCCGAAGCCTTAATATTAGAAAACAATCTTATTAAAAAGCATCGTCCACGTTATAATATAGTGTTGCGTGATGATAAAAGTTATCCTTATATTGAAGTTGATTTGAATGAAGACTTTCCGCGTTTAAATTTCTTCCGAGGTGCAAAAAAGAAATCAAAACACTATTTTGGACCCTTTCCTAATGCTGGTTCAGTGCGCGATACTTTAAAATTATTACAAAAATTATTTCTCATAAGACAATGCGAAGACAGCTATTTTAATAATCGCTCGCGTCCTTGTTTGCAATATCAAATTAAGCGTTGTACCGCACCTTGTGTAAATTATATTGAATCCTCTGAGTACATTGGAGATGTTAAACTTGCCATTTTATTTTTAGAGGGCAAAAGTCAAGCCGTTATTGATGAATGTGTTTCAAGAATGGAAAAAGCATCCGCTGAAAAAAATTATGAAATCGCCGGACGTTATCGTGATCAAATAAATAGCTTAAGGCAAATAAGTCAAACTCAGTATATGGATTCTCAACACGGTGAAGCCGACATTATTGCAGGAGAGGTCGAAGCCGGATTTGCATGCGTTCAAGTGTTTTTTATTCGAGGGGGTAGAAATCTGGGTAACAAAACTTTTTATCCTAAAGTCGATCAGAATGATAACAATCAGGATTTGTTATCGAGCTTTATTTCTCAATATTATTTAGACAAGCTAGCGCCAAGAGAAATAATTGTCAGTGAAGAAATTTATGATCTGGAGCTAATTAAAGAAGTATTAAGCAAACAAGCGCAACATAAGGTGAACATTTCGCATAAAATTAAAGCGAAACGAGGCAAGTGGTTGGAGCTTGCCGTTAATAACGCGCGGTATATGTTACGAACTCAAATGGCGAGCCAAATGGGTGTCCTTAAGCGCATGGAGGCCTTAGTGGATGAGCTAAAATTGGAAACTAGCCCTGAACGAATTGAGTGTTTTGATATTAGTCATACTTCTGGCGATGAAACGGTTGCGAGCTGTGTTGTCTTTGGAGTAGAGGGCGCGATTAAATCCGATTATCGTCGATTTAACATTTCGGGTATCACTAAGGCTGATGATTGTGCGGCACTTCAACAAGCGGTACAGAGACGTTACATTCGGCTCATCAAGTCAGAAGCGAAGCTACCAGATTTAATTATAATTGATGGCGGTAAAGGTCAAATTAATGCGGTACACTTAGTGCTTAAAGAGTTACAGCTGGATGAGATTCAATTGTTTGGTGTTTCAAAAGGAGTCGATCGCAAGGCAGGGCAGGAGGCACTTTGCTTTTATGGGCAAAAACACCCCGTTAAGCTCGCAGATGATTCGCCAGCGTTACACTTGATACAACAAATTCGAGATGAAGCGCATCGATTTGCGATTAGTGGACATCGAAATCGACGCCAGAAAAAACACACACGATCGGTTTTAGAAGATATAGTAGGCATGGGTCCTAAAAGAAGACAATTACTTCTTAAACAATTTGGCGGATTACAGCAATTAGAAAAAGCGGGTGTTGAAGATTTGGCCAGTGTTAAAGGAATTAGTAAAGATTTAGCGAAAAAGATCTATGATGTACTGCATCCCGGTTCAATTTCCAGTAACAACAATTGACTATTAAAGACTAAACATATATCAATGAAATTAAACCTACCCAACATACTGACCTTATCTCGAATAGCGGTTATTCCAGTATTCGTCGTATTTTATTTCATCGATGCTCCTTGGGCGTATAAATTTTGCACTTGGTTATTTGTCGCGGCTGCGATTACCGATTGGCTCGATGGTTACGCGGCAAGAAAGTTAAATCAAACTTCACGATTTGGTGAGTTTTTAGACCCAGTGGCTGACAAGCTAATGGTCACCGTGGTTTTGGTGCTGTTAGTTTACAATCACGCCAACGAATACAAGTATGCAGGTGAACTAATTGCTTTTGCTGCAATAATCATAATTGGTCGAGAAATCGCAATTTCTTCACTGCGCGAGTGGATGGCCGAAGTAGGCGAGCGAGCAAAAGTAAAAGTGTCGATGATAGGTAAGTATAAAACTGCGCTTCAATTAACAGCCCTACCTTGTTTAATTTACAGAGAACCTATTTTTGGTTTGCCATTGGCAGATATTGGTTTCGTGCTTTTATATCTTGCTGTTGGCTTAACCTTATGGTCAATGGTCATCTATCTTCGAGATTCTTGGCCAACATTAAAGAAAAGCGCAGAATCTGACTAAATTTATCAAATCGACCCCAGCCTCGTCAGGATTGAACGAAGCAAACGCAATAGAGATAAGTACCTAAGCACTTCACTTAACCACTTAACTGGCACCTTTAGAGCTATTTCTATCGACTTAAAAGCACATTTTGTCAGACATAGAGCAGTTTGTTCTTATTCTTAAGCAATATTCTTAATTAAGCCACTAAATGACTGAATTTTGGGGAATCATAGATAAATTTAAGTAAATTCTGGGCTAATCTGGCTTGACAGTTCTACCAGTCTGATTACAATAGGGCTCCTTTAAATTGGTCCTGCGGGAATAGCTCAGCTGGTAGAGCACGACCTTGCCAAGGTCGGGGTCGCGAGTTCGAATCTCGTTTCCCGCTCCAAATTTAAACTACATTTAAAGGGTTTTGTTGTAAACCTCGGCACAAATGCACGGGGTTTTTCTGTTTTTGGTGCAACAATTATTCGGTTGCATAATTTACAAAGAATGTTGGTAGAAATACTATTTTCTTATAAAATAACAGAAGCAATGATTGGCTGGGTGGCAGAGTGGCCATGCTGCGGATTGCAAATCCGTCTACCTCGGTTCGACTCCGGGCCCAGCCTCCAAACAGTGATTAGCTGCTAGTTTATAATGTTACAAAGCGGCTGTACGATACACTGTATTTGATTATGCCCAGGTGGCGAAATTGGTAGACGCAAGGGACTTAAAATCCCTCGACTTAACGGTCGTGCCGGTTCGATTCCGGCCCTGGGCACCAATTCTTAAATATTCTAAGCTTTCGCTAGTCGTCTAACGTAGTTACCTCGAATACCCGAATACTATAGTCTAGGTGCGACAACC
>QIKQ01000258.1 GCA_003233075.1 Gammaproteobacteria bacterium | reverse complement strand
GGATTTCGCGACCGAGAAATGCGCAGGCATAGTCGACACTATGTCGAGCCTTTCGACCGAGTGAAATCCAGTCAGAGTGTGCGATTGGGCCATCGTAGCAGATGGGCTGTGAGAAATGCGGGCTAGCTTGAGGAATTCATGTGCTCTATGTCATTGCGAGCCACTTAATTAAGAAAGCCCTACAGTGATCAATTTTGACGACACATTCCTATGTCGCAAGAAGCACTGGCTAATTCAGAGCTTGCGTAAATTTAAATTATTAATTCTGGCCGAAATTTGCGCCAAGCGAGTAAAAAAACCAGATTTCCACCTAATTGGCTCTAAAATTAGAAAAATTTCACCTATAAATTAAATTTAACAGTAGAATCATTGGCTGAAATCTAGGATAATGCTGCCCCTTTATTAACTCAGTTTAATAAACTTAAGCCTATATAAATGCGAAAGTGGCGGAATTGGTAGACGCGCTGGATTTAGGTTCCAGTGGGGCGACCCGTGAGAGTTCGAGTCTCTCCTTTCGCACCAACTATATAAGTACAATCAATAGCTTAAGGTTATTTTTAAACTACAATGAGCATATCCGGACAGTCAAGAGGTCATCAATGCAAATCTCAGTGGAATCGTTGGGTGGACTCCAGAAGCGTCTTACAATTGAAGTGCCTTCTGATGAAATCGAACAAGAAGTAACAAGTAAACTAAAATCCTTAGTGGCTCAAGTCAAAGTTGATGGTTTTCGACGTGGCAAAGTGCCTTTCAAGGTCATTCAGCAAAGATACGATGTCCAGGTTCGGCAAGAAGTTCTTGAGTCTGTTATTCAGAAAAGTTATTTCCAGGCGTTAAACCAAGAGAAATTGCGTCCTGCAGGTGGTCCTGATATTAAGCCAGGAGAGAACAACAAGCCAGGCGAGAATTTTGAATTTAGCGCAACATTTGAAGTTTATCCAGAGGTAAATCTGAATAGCTGCGAAGGTGAAGATTTCGAAAAAATTACGGTCGAAATTACTGAAAACGACATTAACAAGTTATTAGAAAAATTACAGGTGCAGCGTGTTACTTGGAATTCGGTTGATCGTGGTGCTCAAGAAGAAGACCAAGTTATCTTAAATTTTGAAGGTAAAATTGAGGGTGAAGTATTTGAGGGTGGCAAGGCGGATAACCATGCCTTAGTACTCGGTTCAAATACAATGATCGCAGGTTTCGAGGAACAGTTAACTGGATTAACTGTGGGCGATAAAAAGATAATTAAAGTTAGTTTTCCGGATGATTACTGGAAGGCTGAGCTCGCTGCTAAGCCAGCTGAATTTGATATCGAAATAATTAAAGTGTCCGAGCCTGTTTTACCAGAAATAAACGATGCCTTTGCAGAAGAATTAGGCGTTGCTGATGGCGGCATCGAGAAACTCAAACAAGATGTTAGAGGAAATATGGAAATGGAGCTTGACCAGAAACTCCGTTCTCAACTTAAAGATTCGGTTCTGGGTTTACTTATTAAAAAAAATGAAATCGATCTACCCAAAAGTCTCATTGAACATGAAGTCAATGCTTTAAAGCAACAATACAAGCAAAATGCGCCGAATCTAGCAGAAAATCAATTGCCGCTTGACGAAATCGAAGATCAAGCAAAATCGAGAGTGAGCTTAGGATTGCTTATTGCTGAAGTTATAAGCAAAAACGATATTTCTGCCAATAGTGACAGCTGCAAAGCTCGAATGGATGCTATATTAAGTAATATTGCGTCGACTTATGACGACCCTGAGACTTTAATTTCTCAATATCGTAACAATAAAGAAGCAATGCAAAGCATTCAGTCGCTCGCACTTGAAGATGAAGTAGTCGATCATCTTTTGTCCGCTATGAATGTTACCGAGAAATCAGCTAGTTTTGATGAGATTATGAATCCATCAGAAGCGTTAGTTAAATCTTAATCCTTATTTTTTTTTTAGGTTTAAGTATTATAATTTTCTAAAGGAAAACGTATGACATCCGATAGCTTTAATATGAAATCTAATTCAAAAATATCTTCACATTGGCCTCAAGTAATTGAGACGACTCCGCGGGGCGAGCGGAGTTGGGATCTGTACTCAAGGATGATGTACGAAAGAGTTATTTTTTGCATTGGCGAAGTTCAGGATGCGATGGCAAATGCCCTTGTTGCTCAGCTACTTTTTTTAGAAGCGGATAACCCTGATAAAGACATTTATATGTATGTTAATTCGCCTGGCGGAGTCGTTACCGCGGGTTTAGCAATTTACGATACCATGCAATTCATTAAACCAGATGTCAGTACGATTTGTGTGGGTCAAGCGGCAAGTATGGGGGCCTTACTGCTCGCGGGTGGAGCTGAAGATAAGCGTTTTAGTTTGCCGCATTCAAGAGTAATGATTCACCAACCTTTAGGTGGTTTTCAAGGTCAAGCGACAGATATTGATATTCATGCCAAAGAAATCTTAGCAACTCGCGATAAGCTTAATCAAATTTTAGCTCATCATACCAATCAATCTTTGGATCAGATCGCGGCTGATACCGACCGAGATAATTTCATGAGTAGTACAGAGGCAGCGAGTTACGGAATCATCGACTCTGTAATAGAGCATCGAGATAGCAGCCCTGTTCCTGCTGGGGGTAAAGTACCCGAGAATCTGTGAGTTAAATTTTGAGTAAAATGATGTTAAAGTAATCAAAGTTGAATTACTTAATCCCTTGAATAGGATAAGGGTTAAGGATTAAACACAAGGATATAGGTATACGGAAATCCCTAATTTTGGTTGTCCTTAGAAAGATTAGCTAAGGTGTTTAGTTGAAATAAGCAGTTTTTATGTAGTATTAAAGTAATGATTTGCTTGCATTAAACTTTCGGGATGAGGTAGAGTTAATAATAAAAAGCGATTTAGAATCGATACAATATAGAGGTTTATTTTATGAGTGATGACAAACAAGACAAAGGCGAAGATAACGGTAAATTACTTTACTGTTCCTTTTGTGGCAAAAGCCAACATGAAGTCCGAAAATTAATTGCCGGTCCTTCTGTATTTGTTTGCGACGAATGCGTTGAGTTATGCAACGATATTATTCGGGAAGAAATGCAAGACAAAGCAAGTGGCGAATCAAGCAAATTACCTAAACCAGTTGAAATTAAAGAAGTCCTTGATGAATATGTAATTGATCAAGAAAAAGCGAAAAAGATTCTAGCAGTTGCGGTCTATAACCATTACAAGCGAATGGACATTAGTCAGCGTCAAGACGAAATTGAAATCTCAAAAAGTAATATTCTATTGATAGGTCCAACTGGATCTGGAAAAACACTATTAGCTGAAACCTTAGCTCGTTTATTAGATGTACCTTTCACAATAGCCGATGCGACAACCCTAACTGAGGCTGGATACGTCGGTGAGGACGTTGAAAACATCATTCAAAAACTATTACAAAAGTGTGACTATGATGTCGAAAAAGCACAGACCGGCATAGTTTATATTGATGAAATCGACAAGATTTCTCGTAAATCTGAAAATCCTTCAATCACTAGAGATGTTTCTGGTGAAGGTGTACAGCAAGCGCTATTAAAATTAATTGAAGGTACAGTTGCCTCCGTGCCTCCTCAAGGCGGACGTAAGCATCCACAGCAAGAGTTTTTGCAAGTAGATACCTCAAATATCTTATTTATAGTTGGCGGCGCGTTTGCGGGCTTAGAAAAAATTATAAGAAACCGTTCAAACAAAGGTGGAATCGGCTTTACTGCTGAAGTAACAAGCAAAAAAGAAGAAGTCTCAATTGGCGAAACATTGCATGATGTTGAGCCTGAAGATTTAATCAAATTTGGTTTGATTCCTGAATTTGTAGGTCGGCTGCCTGTAGTTGCAACCCTGGAAGAATTAAATGCAGAGGCACTTGTTACTATTCTAACCAAACCTAAAAATGCACTTACCAAACAATATTCTAAATTGTTTGAAATGGAAGACTGCGAAGTTGAGTTTCGTGAAGAGGCTTTACGTGCGATTGCTAAAAAAGCAATGGATCGTAAAACTGGCGCACGCGGATTACGCACTATTCTAGAGCATGTATTGCTCGATACCATGTATGACCTTCCTTCCATGGACAATGTCAGTAAAGTTGTTATTGATGAAGCCGTTATAAAGGGTGAGTCCAAACCGCTGATTATCTATGAATCAAATGAGAAAGTTGCGGTTTCTGATTAATTGATGACTCTCACTCTTTAAAAAAGAGTATGCGTGAAAACGTCACGAGCGCAATAAATGCAATCGCAGTCGTTTTCACCCTGAGAGTTTAAACATTAATTAGAATGGGCTTAATCGTTACACGTAGGCTGATGGATACGCCATGGTGTAAGTTGGCGAAATTGTCAATTTTGCACCATAATGGATTTACACTTGCTTGATTTTTCTATTAATGAACCCTATTAATAATAGGTAATTGGAGAGTAAAGCAACTCTGTGGAAAAGCGAGGATTACTATGGGGAATGACGATAATATGCCTGAATTCAATGAAAATGAATCACATCCGATACCAGTTTTACCACTCCGCGATGTCGTAGTTTACCCGCACATGGTTATACCTTTGTTTGTCGGTCGAGAAAAGTCGATCCAAGCATTGGAAAGTGCTATGGCGAGTGACAAACAAGTTTTATTAGTCGCGCAAAAAAGTGCAGACGTAGACGACCCTACAATTGAAGAAATTCATAAGGTAGGAACTCTATCGACCATTCTGCAATTATTAAAATTACCTGATGGCACAGTTAAAGTATTAGTCGAAGGCAGCGAGCGTGCTCGAGTCATTGAATACTTGTCTAACGAAGATTTCTTTTCTGCTGAAATCGAACCACTCTTTAGCGATATTGAAGAAGATGAGCGCGAAATAGAAGTGTTAATGCGTTCATTGTTATCTCAATTTGACCAATACGTAAAATTAGATAAAAAAGTTCCACCAGAAATATTATCTTCACTTTCTGGAATTGAAGACCCAGGTCGCTTAGCGGATACTATTGCTGCTCATATGTCACTAAAAATTGATGACAAGCAGGGTATTTTAGAAATTGATGGCATCAAAGATAGATTAGAAAGGTTATTAGGTTTAATCGAAGGTGAAATCGATTTACTTCAAGTCGAAAAACGAATTCGTTCACGCGTTAAATCTCAAATGGAAAAAAGTCAGCGTGAGTATTATCTGAACGAGCAAATGAAAGCAATTCAGAAGGAGTTAGGTGATTTAGAAGACGCACCTAATGAAATCGAAGATTTAAATCGTCGCATCATTGAATCAAAAATGTCAAAAGAGGCGCATGAAAAAGCGATTTCAGAACTTAATAAACTGAAGCAAATGTCGCCTATGTCTGCTGAAGCGACAGTTGTGCGCAACTATATTGATTGGTTAGTCGGCCTGCCGTGGAAAAAACGATCTAAGATTCGTCGAGACCTAAGCGAAGCTGAGAATGTATTAGAAGCTGATCATTATGGACTGGATAAAGTAAAGGAACGAATTTTAGAATATCTTGCAGTACAGTTGCGAGTGAAAAAACTAAAAGGTCCTATTTTATGTTTAGTTGGACCTCCCGGAGTAGGTAAAACTTCACTGGGTCGCTCAATTGCGAGAGCGACTAATCGCAAATTTGTTCGTATGTCTTTGGGTGGCGTGCGAGATGAAGCGGAGATTAGAGGTCATCGCCGAACTTATATTGGCTCTATGCCAGGAAAAATTGTCCAAAATTTATCAAAAATTGAAACCCGAAATCCGCTATTTTTACTTGATGAAATTGACAAAATGTCGATGGATTTTAGAGGCGACCCGTCTTCCGCTTTGTTAGAAGTATTGGATCCAGAGCAAAATCATACCTTTGGTGATCATTACTTGGAAGTGGATTTTGATTTATCTGACGTCATGTTTGTTGCCACTGCGAATTCAGCGAACATTCCTGCTCCATTATTAGATCGAATGGAGGTTATTCGAATTCCGGGATACACCGAAGATGAAAAAGCCAATATTGCGATGCGTTACTTATTTAGTAAGCAAAAGAAAAATAATGGTTTAAAAGATGAAGAAATCATCATGGGTGAAGACGTTATTAAAGACGTCATCCGATATTATACTCGTGAGGCAGGTGTGCGGAACCTAGAGCGTGAAGTCTCAAAAATTTGCCGTAAAGTAGTGAAAGAAATTTTACTCTCGGGTGAAGAAACCAAGACTGTTGAAATTACACCAGAAAATATTGAAAATTTTCTTGGTGTAAAACGATTCCGATTTGGTTTAGCTGATGAATATGATCAAGTTGGTCAAGTAACAGGTTTAGCTTGGACGGAAGTAGGGGGTGAGCTTTTAACAATTGAAGCCGCCTTAGTTTCGGGTAAGGGCAAGCTGGTTCATACGGGTCAACTAGGCGACGTCATGCAAGAGTCAATTCAAGCAGCCATGACAGTGGTGCGCAGTCGCTCTAGTGTTTTAGGCATAGAAGATGACTTTTATCAAAAGTATGATATACATATTCATGTCCCAGAGGGTGCTACACCGAAAGACGGGCCGAGTGCGGGTGTTGCTATGTGCACAGCCTTAGTATCAGCCTTAAGCAAAATTCCAGTTAAAGCGGCAGTTGCTATGACTGGCGAGATAACCTTACGCGGCGAAGTCTTACCTATTGGTGGTTTGAAAGAAAAACTTTTGGCGGCTCATCGTGGTGGTATTAAAACAGTTCTTATCCCCGAAGAAAACCGCAGAGACTTGGCTGAAATACCTGAAAATATTAAAGATCAACTTGATATTAAACCAGTTCAATGGATTGATCAGGTGCTTGAGTTAGCGTTACAACATCCGCCTAAACCTCTAAAGGAGAAGTCTGAGGAGGCAAAAAAGGATGATGAAGCAAAGGATGACAAGGACTCAGGTATAAGAGCTCATTAAGCCTTAAGGGCACCTCTAATTGTGTCTATTTGCACGCTGGCGGTGTTGTCGAACTTTTTAAAATGCGGGGTCGCATAGCGATAAACTGCGCTTTTAAAAAGCTCTCCGCCTTGCCAGCGCACAAATATTCTGATTTTTAGAGGTGCCCATAATACTTTACATCGATTAAAAGGGCACTGTTGAGTGTTCTTTTTTTGTTTTTAGTCATTACGAAAACGCAAAGCGTTTGAAGCAATCTGTAAAATCATAGTGAAAAAGTATTCTTTTTACAAAACAACTGAAATTAGGAGATCGCCACGCAACCTTCGGTTGCTCGCGACGACGAGTCGATTTAGCCCGCACGGAGCGTTCGAAGAAAGCGTACTGCGGGAAAGAAACGAATTTTGGTAGAATTGACTAATTTGCTCTATAAAACCACATTTTTGTCCCCATTTACTAAAAACAAATCACGAAATACTTAAGGCGAGCTAGGCAAAACTTGCTTGGGAATCTATAATTTGACCAAATATATCGGGATTGAGCGTAAGAATTCGTTAATAGTCAATGATTTACTGTTCATTAAATGTTCATTTGTTTAGTTCAGCACATAAGTTTAGAGGGGTCAGATTAAGAATTTCAACTTGAAGTGAGTAGCTCTAATAAAATGTAGAGCTGAAAACTGACGCTAGCCCGCATTTCTCACAGCACTTCGTAGCGAGACGGTTCAAGGGTATGCTATGACACGTTTTCACGACCGAGAAGTGCGCAGGCATAGTCGACACTATG
>QIKQ01000260.1 GCA_003233075.1 Gammaproteobacteria bacterium | reverse complement strand
GCGCTTGGACCGAGTGAAAACGTGTCATAGTATGCAATTGGGCCGTCGCAGTAGACGGGCTGTGAGAAATGCGGGCTAGCACATCAGTTGATCGCACTTGTAAGGTTTAACTTCATGATTTACTGTCATTATTAGTAACAACCAGTCTCACCCAAAAAGGTAAGCTTAGTACAACCTATAAACAGTCCTGATTGCCCGCCTGACTTTATAAAAAAACTCCTTAAGGACCAGGCCATTAACTCGCATTTTTATTTACTCAGTCGAACAATCAGAACTGTTTCTAGGCCGTTCAACTGATGTGCTAGGTTGAATGATTTAGGCTATTCATTTCATTTTTAGCAATTCACTAACCCAAAACTGCCTAGTAACTTAAATCACCGAAAATAAGTTATCGAGTAAAGCGGGCCTTAGTAAAATTTAATTCGTGATTCAGTAAAACCTGACTTGATACTTGATAAATAGCTCATTGATTTAAAAAGCCTATCGCGTAAGGTTAATCCCAACTCCTGCTTAGCACAAATTCCGCAACCGTTAAAAAATTGATAGTGCGATGGGTGTGCACTACACTCATTAAGGCTAGTGTTATTTTCCGATATGTATTTTTTTAGATGTAATTGCCATTCCGATGCACTTGGCCTTTCCTCTGAATCTGAAAATGCTCGAGCAAATAAAGTTTTAGTTTCATCATCAAAAAAATCATGAATACTCCATGCAGGCGGCCTAAAATCTGAACCACTTGAATAGCCATAGATAAATTTTTGATTTTTTATTAAACTAAGTAATTTTGGTGGTAACTTAAATGAATTTTTGGGCATAGCCTGAAATGGATGCAAGCCTTGATTCAATAATTGAAATATAAGTACCGCAATCGCATAATTATCTTGGGCTAATCCGAGTCGATCTGGAGATTTTGATAGAACTAATTCATCAGGACTACAATATAGCCAATTACAGCTTAATGCAGAAAAGCGTTTTCGGCCTTTATCCAAAATACTTAATTCGTCGCTAGCAATAAGCAATGGTTTTAAACTTTTTTTATTGAGCAAAATAATACTTGGATTAATATTTATCAAATGAATTGTATTCTGATGTAGATTAGACATCAAAGCTGCAAAATGGTATGCAACAAGCATTTTCTGTCGATAATTGTACGCCGCTGGCTTCTTACTATTACCAATTGGAGCTAATAAATGAGACAAAGGAATATAATCCTGTAGATTTAGTTTATCTATTATATACCCCTTATAGCGTCCCACCTCATCAAACACCATATCAGTCGGCCACATAAGTTGAATCGAGTTTGATTCGAACTCACTCGCGAATGGAGGTCTATTCTCAATCATCGCGATCAATTTTTTACCGTGTTTTAATTCAATTTGGGAGTAATTGTAAATTTTGACTAAGGATTTATTGTCTTCTATATACGAATACAATAGACCATCATTAAGGCGACAAATTGCTTTGTCGTAAAGACTTATGCGTTGATTCGAACTTTTAAGAATAAATTGTTTCACAATCTATATTAAATTTTCTTTTGTATACCGTTATAGTAGTCAATCGACTGGCCAATACAAATATTCAGATACTATAACAACAATTGCAATGCAAATACAATGACGACTATGGCACTGTTAACTGTCGAGTTGTTTGTGGGTTATTCTGCCACACCATGTTCTCTGGTCGCTCGAAACTTAATATTTGACCACTTTTCTATAGCAAGGTCTAGATTAACTTTAGTGGGTGCAATGTAAGTTAAGCTGCCGCCATGATCGAGTGCTAAATTTTCATATGCTTTTGTTTTAAAACGCTGCAATTCTTTTCCATCATCCGTTTCAATCCAGCGGGCTGTATTGACATTAATGTTTTCAAATTGACACTCGACGCCATACTCATCTTTTAAACGAAAACTCACCACATCAAATTGTAACACACCAACCGCACCCACAATTAGATCGTTATTTTTTAATGGCCGAAACAACTGCGATGCGCCCTCTTCGCATAATTGCTCAAGTCCTTTATTTAAGGCCTTCAGCTTAAGAGGATCTTTAAGCACTACGCGGCGAAAAAGCTCAGGAGCAAAATTAGGAATACCAGTAAAACTAATTTGTTCCCCTTCGGTAAAAGTATCACCGATTTGAATTTTACCGTGATTGTGTAAACCGATGATATCACCCGCAAATGCTTCTTCGACTTGTTCACGATCACTCGCTAAGAATGTTATCGCATTAGATATTTTCACTTCCTTATTAATTCGTGTATGTTTCATTTTCATGTTTTTTGAATACTTACCCGAACAAATTCGTAAAAATGCAATACGGTCACGATGATTAGGGTCCATGTTCGCTTGAATTTTAAAAATAAACCCAGAGAAATTACTTTCATTTGCCTCAACTCGACGAGTCGTCGTTTCGCGCGCCATAGGTTCTGGCGCGAATTCTACGAACATATCAAGCAACTCTTTAATTCCAAAATTATTAATTGCTGAGCCAAAAAAGACAGGACTTAAATCACCTGCCAGATATTCATCACGATTAAACTCATGACTGGCACCTTGGACGAGTTCAATGGATTCACGCAGTTCATCTGCCATGTCTCCAATCTCCTCATCCAACTCAGGATTATTTAATCCAATAATCACATTACCACTACTAATTCGATCTCCTTTCCCAGAGCTAAATAAGTGCACACTATCCGATGCTAAATTAAATACCCCTTTAAAACGACTGCCCATGCCAATAGGCCAGGTAACGGGTGCACAACGAATTTTTAGTACATCTTCGACTTCATCTAATAACTCTAATGGATCACGCCCTTCTCTGTCTAGCTTATTTATAAAAGTCATTATCGGAGTCGTTCGCAAGCGACATACATCCATTAATTTAATCGTTCGCTTTTCAACCCCTTTTGCAGCATCAATCACCATTAAGGCCGAGTCAACTGCGGTTAGAGTTCGATAAGTATCTTCAGAAAAATCTTCATGACCAGGTGTATCAAGTAAATTAATTATTTTGCCTGCATACGGAAATTGCATGACCGAGGAGGTAACTGAAATACCACGTTGCTTCTCTAATTCCATCCAATCCGAACGGGCGTGTTGCTTCGATTTTTTTGACTTAATCGTGCCTGCCATTTGAATTGCATTGCCAAATAACAGTAGCTTTTCGGTCAATGTTGTTTTACCTGCATCGGGGTGAGATATAATGGCAAATGTTCGTCGAAGTTGGTACTCGTTATTAGACATAGTAATGATTAAGACCTTAATTATTTATCGTATTTTCTAATGGCAATGAAATTTTGTCGATATGGTTGAGTTAAAGAGCGATTGCGAAAATCACGCCATCTTCTCGCTCGCCGTGTCCCGGGTAATAATTATTTCGCATAGCAATTTCATTAAAGCCACTTGACTCGTATAGCTTAATAGCGGATGTATTTGAAATTCTAACTTCTAAAAATGCAGTTCGCGCATTGAGTCGTCTGGCGCGATCGAGCATATGCTCTAACAATATTCGCCCATAACCTTGCCTTTGGCATTCAGGATCTATGGCAATGTTTAACAGATGTGCCTCTCCTACAGCTGAAGTTAATATCGAATAGCCAACAATCACTTCATCAACCTCAAGCGCTATGCACTCATAGTTAACACGCATGCAATCAAAAAATATTACCTCGGACCAGGGAAATTCGTAGACTTGATTTTCAATGGATGAGATGCGCTCAATATCTTGCTTTTTAAATGCGCGAAAACGCAAATCCCCTGATTTAATGACGGCAACCATATTGTTTGACTTCGACCTTTAATACTCTGCTAGTATTTTAGTGTTTTAATGTTTTAACAAATCAGAAATTATTTTTAAGTCCAACCATGCCTGACTCTTTTCTTGTGGTGCGCGTAATAAATAAGCTGGATGATAACTGACATAGACCGGAATTTTTGTTTGCTTATATTGAAAACCTTGGCCACGTAATTTAGATAAATTTTCCTTTGTTTGTAATATATTGTGTGCCGCAACTCGGCCCAGCGCAAGAATCACCTTGGGTTGCAAAAGTTCTATCTGGCGCAATAAATAAGGCTCACAGTTTGATTCTTCTGTTGCCTCTGGATCTCGATTGTTAGGCGGACGACACTTTAATGTATTGGCGATATAAACTTGTTCGCGAGTAAAGCCGATGGCATACAACATTTCAGTTAATAGTAGACCGGCCTTACCAACAAAAGGCAATCCCTGACGATCTTCCTCTGCCCCCGGTGCTTCGCCAATAATCATTAGATCCGCCTTTAGATCGCCGTAACCAAAGACAGTTTGGCTTCGCGTGGTTGACAATGAACAAGCCTGACAAGCAGTCACCGATGCTTGCAATTCATCCCAGGACATCATTGATACGTCAATTTTCCTTGCTTTTGACAGCACCGCTGGCGCAACATCAACATCCAACTCACTTGGACTACGACCATCCGCCTGAGTGGAATGATTTATCGTGCTAGAACTACTCGAAATAGGACTCGAAATCAGTTGAGCTTGATCCTCAGCGCTAACCACTGGATCGCGCATCTCCCAAACGGTAATACCCATCACATCTAATATTTGTTGTGATCGCTTATCCATTCATCTAGTTACCGAGTTTGTGGATGAGCACGATCAGTCGAAAACATAATTTTGTTTAAGGCGTTTATATAAGCCTTGACTGATGCAGTAATAATATCAGTATCAGCTCCTTGGCCATTGACAATATTGCCATCTTTGCACAATCGAACAGTGACCTCGCCTTGAGAATCTGTGCCACTAGTAATATTGTTAACTGAATATAATTGCAATTCAGTCGCACTATTAATAATACTTTCAACCGCTTTAAAGGAGGCATCAACTGTTCCGTCGCCCTCAGAATAAGCCTGCTTCTCATCACCATCGATGCTTAATGTGATTGATGAATTTGGAATTTCACCCGTTTCAGCACAGACTCGCAAAGACACTAATTTGATACGCTCACTTTCTGAATTCAAACTGGCGTCCGTCACTAAAGCTTGCAAATCTTCATCAAAAATTTCATGTTTCTTGTCCGCCAAAGCCTTGAACTTAGAAAAAGCATCATTTAATTCCTCTTCGGAACCAAACGCCACGCCTAATTCATCTAATCGAGCTCGAAATGCATTGCGTCCCGAATGTTTACCTAAGACCATTCGATTCGCTGCCCAACCCACATCTTCAGCTCGCATGATTTCGTAAGTCTCACGGCTTTTTAAAACACCATCTTGATGAATTCCTGCTTCATGTGCAAAGGCATTGATGCCAACCACTGCTTTATTTGGTTGAACAGGAAAACCAGTAATGTTTGATACTAATTTGGAACAAGTGACTATTTGGGTGGTATCTATATTAGTTTCACAACTAAAATAGTCATTTCGAGTGCGTACTCCCATCACAATCTCTTCTAAGGCGGCATTGCCTGCTCGTTCGCCTAAGCCATTAATTGTGCATTCGACTTGTCTTGCGCCATTTGAAACTGCCGCTAATGAATTTGCGACGGCTAAACCCAAATCATTATGACAATGTACTGAGAAAACGGCCTTATCCGAATTAGGAATACGTTCGCGCAATACCCGAATTAATTCGCCAAATTGCATTGGCATATTGTACCCAACTGTATCGGGAATATTGATTGTACTCGCACCCGCCGCTATCGTTGCCTCTATAATGCGACATAAAAAGTCGATTTCAGAACGTCCCGCATCTTCTGGCGAAAACTCCACATTATCGGTAAAACCTCGCGCCCGCTTGACCGCTTTGATTGCTTGCTCAACGACTTGATCAGGCTGCATGCGTAATTTTTTTTTCATATGAATCGGCGAGGTAGCAATAAAGGTATGAATTCTAGAGGAGTTCGCGGCTTTTAATGCTTCACCTGCACGATCTATATCTTTGTCCAAGGCTCGAGCTAATCCACACACGGTGCTTTCTGTGATGACGCTAGCAACTGCCTGCACGGACTCAAAATCACCTTGGCTCGCGACTGGGAAACCAGCTTCAATTATATCAACACGTAACTTTTCTAATGCTTTCGCAATTCTAACTTTTTCATCTCGAGTCATCGATGCGCCTGGACTTTGTTCACCATCACGCAATGTTGTATCGAATATAATTAATTTTTCTTTCGATTTAATTTCCGATTTAGATTCATTCATTGTTTTATCACTAACTGACTTATTGTTTGAGCTACTCATGGCTCTCTCCAAAATGCTTGTGTTTTATATAAATATGTTTTGAGCGTCTATCACCCTCGCCAGGGTTTACATTGTCTGCCTAGGGCAGAAGGAGGAGAGTTTGAAGAGTGTGCGACACAGTAGGAAAACACGCTTTAGCTAAGCTTTGCGTGACTGGGTTTTCCTGTAATGTTAAAAATTTTCTAGCTTGCATCTACTTTAGAGTATCGGGTTGATTTTACAAAAGCTTGAAATATTTTATGACTATTTCATTAAAAAATCAAAAACATTCTGCGCTTAATCACGACTTTCACTATTTCTCGGAATTTTCCGCTTTTTGAGGTCTATCGTTAAAGCCAGGGCCATGTTTTTCACGTCGTAACTTGATTTTTTGAGCTCGACGCCTAAAAGCGAAAACCGGGCCGGACAACATATAAAGAAAAAATACGCCAAAAATAACCTTCGCAGGGTCAATTATGACTAACACAATGAGTAATACAATAATTAACGCACCTCGAAAGGGAAGCTTGCCCTCACGATCATCGTCTTTAAAACTAGTGTAAAAAATAGGGCTAATCATGAGTGCGCCAACAAAAACAACCAAAAAGAGTGAAACATTAAGCATTTGAGCGCCCGTAATACTATAGGTTTCACACACCCAAACAAAGGAGGCAATTACCGCTGCCGCAGCTGGCGATGGCAATCCAACGAAATACTTTTTGTCTACTTTGCCAATATTGGCATTAAATCGGGCTAAGCGTAATGCGGCCATCGCGGTAAAGAAAAAGGCAGCTAGCCAAGCTTTACTCACTTCATCACCCGGAAGCACCAAAGTACTTAGGGACCACTCGTAGATAACCAAGGAAGGAGCGATACCGAAAGAAACCATATCCGCCAAACTATCGTACTGAGCACCAAATTCCGTCTGTGTGTTGGTCATTCGTGCTACTCGACCGTCCAAACCATCCAGAAGCATGGCAACCACGATCGCTATCGACGCATAAATAAATTGATCATTGCGGGCAGCAATAATAGCGTAAAATCCAGCCAATAGGCCAAATGTAGTGAATAGATTGGGTATTAAATAAACACCTTTTTTAAATTTTTCAGTCGCATTAGATCGCATAGTACCTATATTATAAGCCGATAGAGCTGGAATAGCTTGTTTTTTGATTTCTCGAATGAACGATTAGGCTAGCAATTTAGCTATTTAACTACAAAATTCAAGTTTTCACTTAATTTTCAAACTTCGGACTACTTTTGTCCTTCCAATCATAAAGAAGGCTCGTGGTAAATTTTCCAATTGTGTAAAAACCAAAACCAGTTTTGGTCGCTTTTCCTGTAAATTCATTTATTCCACGTTCTAACATGAGGGCACCTGAATCAAACCAAGAAGACGGCGCCAAATCAATCTCAATTGTATTATTATGAAATTTAGCAATAAAACTCTTCGACAATCCTGTTCGCACATCTAAGGCAATCTTATAATCCTCTGATAAACGGTGATTAGCCGCAATTCTTTTTTAACCCGTTTATTTCATAAATGATTTGGGTTTCAGGGGAAATCCGGCTATACAGTTTGTTCAATCGATCGAAAAAGCATAGTAGTGACTATGGTTTGAGATCGATTGAACAAAATGTGACGCCCGATTTGTTCTGAACCCTAATAGGACAAACTCTAGTAACTCATTATTCGAAAAACGAATAATGAGTTTTTGGCTTAATATTGCAATCTCATACATTAAGTTCGCATTTGTGAAATACACGGGTAAGCCAGGATCTTGATTTATATCTAAAAGGAGAATGTTTCACTTGAACATGCGCTATGCCGTATAAAATTTTACCCATTGTAGTATTCGCTGCAAACAGCGTCGCAGAATACATTTTAATTTAAGGAAGCTCTGATCAATTCATCCATGAATTGTCAGAGCACGCCAAGCAAAAAGCGTGTTTTTTGCTTGGCTTACAAAATCAATCGATTACAGCGATTGATTTTGACGACACATCCCTGTGTCGCAAGAACCTCTGAATTAATCAGAGGTTCCTTAGATCAGGTTTTTTAGCGGGAATTAAGTAAATTTCAACTTTGATATCCTTATCAAAATTAGGCAAAGGTACACTAAGCTTTATTTTTAAAAAATCATTCCAGCTAATGGTTGGCATTAGAT
>QIKQ01000369.1 GCA_003233075.1 Gammaproteobacteria bacterium | reverse complement strand
CGATTTCATGTCTCAAATAGTAACTCTATCAATTTAGTCCTATTTAGCTAGGTTTCATGAAATATTTTCATATTAAGCGGGACAGCAGTGACAACTAATGTTCTTTTTTATGGAAAGTAAATCTTGTCTGTGTAATTATAATTTATCGCTTTAATGCGAAGTGTAACTTACAACACGTTATAGCCTATTTCTTTGATTAGGAGTGTTTATGGACGAGCAAATTGAATGGTCAAAATGGAGCCAACACGCTGTTGACTCGATGAATGATAAAATTAAAACATGTCTTGAGCAGTTTTCTCTTGATAGTCAACCTTATTCTTGGGATCTAGATGATGCACTCATTGTATTTCATCGCTCTAAAGATCAGGTCGTAGCAGACTTGACTGTAATTGGAACAGCCGAAAACCTAAAAGGACAGTTTACCTGGGCGTGGGCAAATCAAGAATTACCTGAATCAGTGACAAAGGACGTTGGTAAATTAAAAGAATTTGGCCAAACCCATGGCGTGGATTATTTGACTTCACCTAGTTTTAGTCATTTACCTGTTGACGCGATGGAATTACTTTCAGTATCTGGCTATCTATTAGAAGCGGAAAATATTTTTGCAGATGAAATTGATGGTGAAATTATCTATTTCAGTATGAAAAATTTTAGAATTCAGTAAAAAGTCGGCCTTGAATAATAGAGGATAAATTTCTTCTAGACTAATAATCGGACGAGAAAAATAGTACAAAATGAGATATATATCGGAGTTTTCTACGAATATAGTGCTATGATCGTTAACAATTAACGTAAATTTTATTATTAAATATCTACACAAAACGAGATTTTAGAGGTAGCGTAGTGAATATAAAAAACAAGACTAGCGAGAGATTAAAGTTTAATCAATTAGTGAAAACACTATTATTGATATTGGCGGTTCTATTTTGTAGTTTAAGTATTGCGGACAAGAAAAAAAGTCCTTCTGCCGCTGAAATGGATAAGGGTTTTTACGGTATCATGCGGGTAGCCAGTGATCCTAAAGAGTTTATAAATAAAGTTCAGAAGTCGACTAAGAAAGGCGTATTAGAATTACCTAAATCGAGTGAATCGGTCAAGGTTGGTAAAGAAGCTGCTATCTTTATATTTTTTTCGGGTTGCAAAGCTGATAAAGCCAAAAAATGCAATTCGAATATCAGTTTTACAATTTATAAACCAAACGGAAAAGTATATGCAAAAACTAAAAAATTAGAGTTATGGAAGGGCAAGCCATTAGGCAAAGGTAAATTGAAATTAAGCAGCGCCCAAATTGGCATTGAGGTAGAAAAGAAAGATCCAAAAGGAAAATATCGAGTAGAAGCGAAGCTTATTGATGTAATTGCAAAAAAGACTATCACTCTGAAGCAAAGTTTTGAGGTAAAAAAATAGTTATAAACCGTAGTGTGATTGTTTAGTGTTTGATTCCAGTTATTCTCGTCTTTTTAAGCAAGCTGATGTTAATTAGTATCACATCGGCTTGCTTTTATTCTGTTATTTTTTTATAAGCAAAGATTTAATTATTTTTTGCGTAGCAGCGTCGTCCCAATTGATAGCGCCTACACTTCCATAACGTATTTTTCCTTTTCGGCCAATCAAGAAATTTGTCGGTACAATAGTGACTTTCCATTCTTTCGAAATTTTGGTAGAGCGATCCAGCAATACTTTAGCGCTTATATTATGTCGTTTTAAAAATTTAATAATTTGTGATTTTGATTCGCCAATATTAATGGTTACTACTTTAAGTCCCATTTTTTCGTACTTGTTTTGTAATCGGTTTAAAGAAGGTAGTTCACGAATACAGGGCGGACACCAGCTTGCCCAAAAACTAATTAGGGTGACTTTTCCTCGGTTTTGTTCCAGTTTAAAAACTTGATCGTCTAATCCTGAAGCACTTAATTTAGGGGTTAACAGTTTATTACTTATTTTTATCAATCCGGCAGTCACATTTTTGATTTTTTTAACAACTACTTTTTGAATAGATGCGTGACGAGGTAAGGGCAAAGACTCAATATTTTTAATCGCCGCATTAATCCAGCCGGCTAGTTTACGTTTTGATTGTATATCGGTTTGACTCAAATGGGATTTAGGTCTGGCGTAAAAACCATCTTTGGTATTTTTCAAAAATTGGAAAAAAACGCGACTGCCACCCTTACTCAAAGTTTTAATTAAATTCGTGCTGCGTAAAATCAAACTTGAAAATTCCGGCTGAATAATGTGTGTTGTAAGGTTAGTCGTATAAGCTTCCTCTATATAGTCAGTATCCTTTCCAAGTTCTGGTCTAGAAGCGTATAAGATAGGATGTAATAATACGTATCCGCGCAATAGCGTTTGTTGTGTATTACGTTGTTGCCAATAGCGACCAAGCTTAATTGCATTGATAGCAGCGCTATTTACCGCCACCAGATAAACTTTTGTTTTGTTTTTCTTTTTAGCGAAATGTAATAGTTTTTCTAGATCCTGTGTTTTGTATCTATTTATCGCGGCACGTCCTTTAGGTGCAAAATAGGCCGCTTTTAAATCAACGAACCAAACTTCAAAACCAACGTTTTGTAAGCCAATGGCAATGGGTGTCAGTTGTTTTACGTTTAGCCCGAACTCAGATGGCATCCAAATGATTAATTTTTCGTTTTTATTGGGAAATACCGTGGTTGGAACGTCAATACTTGCCGCGAGATTAATATTGATTTCTTTTGCTGACATTGGCTTAAGTGTACTTGCCGTGGCAGACAAGAAATGGATAAAAAAGAGAATCAAAGAAAGCGAATAAAATCTGCAAATACTACTACTAAGATTATTTTTACTCTTTGCGAGACATATACTCAATTGTTTTCTCCTGATAAAGCATCGATAAATTGATTGTAAGCCAGCTAAATGTCGAGTGTATAGTTGCTTGCTAATGCGATATTGCTTGGTTATTATATTACTGCTTATATTAACAATATCAGTTATTTTGCGAACTTTGTAGTATTGGATTATGAAGAATAGTTCAGATTTAATTGATGACAATAATAAATTCAGTTTACTTCGCAGCTTAATGCGAGGTAGTTTATAGTTGAAGGTGAATTATGAAGGGTTATTATTATGACAAGCATTCTAAATTGGTTAATGAACATTTCGCTGTGATCTATGCTCCTAAAAGACGTCGTGATCGTTATGCTGAAAATTGTGTGCAAATATTTGAGTCAGCAGATGAGGCAATGCAGCAATCCGATATTGATAATAATCGATTTGCAGCGAAAGTGCTGGGGCCCGCTCGTTCTTCCGAAGGTTTGCGTTTGTATTACTTAGTTAAATGGTTAGCGTAAGTAAAAGTTGTTTCCACACTAGAGCGATAGGAGCAAATTAACAAATATTACTTTAAATTTAACGCCGCGCAAAATAAGCAATGGCAACAATTAAAATTGTGTACACAACTATTTGCAGTAAGTAAGTAGAATGCGATTGTTTATTTTCTTTGAGAATATGGTCATCATACATTTCCATAAATTCGTCTCTTTTTTTACCCTGACGCCACAAACCGTCATCGGTCATTTCTTCTTTAAATTTGAGCGCGTTTTTATTGCCGCGAATAGCGGAATATTCAATTAATTCGATTGCTTTAACTGGATCTCGTGCGTATTTATATCCCCACCAATACATGACACCTAATTTGTACATGGCTTGATCGTCGCCCATAGAAATCATCCATTTGAGAATTCCACCGGCGACGCGGTAAGCGCCAAAACCTTTGAAGAGATTTGAAACTAAATGAAATTGCACAAAGAATAGGCTTTTTAATTTCCCAAAAAAACCTTTTTTCCTAATTTTAGTGTCCGCCGTATATTCGTATGGCATGATGTTCCCCTTGGCGCGCAGTAATATGATATTTGTAGTCGTTAAAACGCTTATTTTTGCTGATTACAATTTAATTGCTGGGCTTAATAATGCTATTTTTTGTTGTTGCTATTGCTTAATTCTTGACCACCATTTAAGCATGAAAGAGTCTTTAGCTCAATCGGTTTTGTTTAATTGCCGAGTTTGAGAAGGGGATATTCCTGACATAAGCTGTAGTATAAGGAAGTAAAATGGAATGACGACCTGTTTAGTCTTTCTCAACATGGATATTAATAAATTAATTATAAGATTAGAGAAAAAATGAATTTACAAAACGCAACTTGGATCGAAATCGAGAAATACTTGGAAAAATCTAGTGGGATTATTATACCCATTGGTTCCACCGAACAACATGGACCTAATGGCTTAATCGGTACTGACGCAATATGTCCGGAAGTGATTGCCAATGGCGTGGCCGACAAATTAAATGCGCTGGTTGCACCGACAATTAATTACGGTATGGCGCAACATCATTTGGAATTTCCCGGCACGATCGCTTTAAGGCCATCGACCTTACTTACAATGATAAAAGACATCGTTGCTTCATTAGCAAAGCATGGCTTTCGCCATCTTTACTTTTTAAACGGTCATGGTGGTAATATAGCGCCTATCCACGCAGGTTTTTCCGAGTTTTATTCAGAACAAACGTTGAGTCCGAATGGAATGAGTGAAGATTCAACTTATACAACCTTATCTAACTGGTGGAGAGCACCGTCGGTCATTAAACTAACTGAAGAGTTGTATGGTAATGCTGAAGGGTTACATGCGACGCCATCCGAAGTATCACTAAGTTACTATGCTCGTCCAGATGCCGTCAAGCAAGTGTCATTGTCTCCAGAAATCGCACCGTCGGATTGTTTCTATGATGCTAAAGATTACCGCAAACGTTTTCCGGATGGTCGTATTGGCTCGAACCCAGGGCTCTCGAGCATTGAGCATGGCGAAAGAATTTATCATGCAGCGGTGGATGATGTTTGCCAGCACTTTACTGAGTTTTGTCTAACGACTTAATTTAATCTTGTTCGCTCGCTTACAATAAATTACACGAACAGTTTTTAGCTCGTAAAAGTTATAAAATTAATACGAATCACTGCTGTCTCGTTAAGAAATAAATAAAACGCCGAAATAATATTTACGCCATAATTGAGCCGTAAAAAACTGGTAAACTCTAAGTTTTAAGACAGTATGGTAAAACGATCATGATGGCTTATAAATAAATTTATTTTGAGATATGTATTCTAAGCTTAATCTTATGAGTAATAGTTTACTTCCCCCGCACTCGGCGATAGTTTATCGCCTTCTGACGGGCTACAAAGCACAATAAAAGTAGCCTACAGGAGTGGCGGTCGCTCACGGCCAGCTTCTCGATGTTCTGGTCTCACCTTCTCAGTTTTGCTCATTACACAAGTGCCTCACCTTTGGCCAACCGAGGGCTTGATTTAAATATTATTTTTCCAAGCTGAGTTAGCTTTTATTTTTGATAGAGCTTTTAACAATAAGGATTTCCCCGGCTCAGTGCGAAACCAAGTAGAGACGCCAGAGGGGTGGGGTAGTGGAATCATTTTTGTTTTGTGTTCATTTATTTTGATGTTAAAACTTGAGCCGATCACATCAGTTAGTTTTTTAAAAGTACGAAATTGTGATATCGCTAACTTGCCCACAGGGATAATTAATTTTGGATTCAAAATGTTTATTTCTGCATGTAACCAAGTTTGGCATTGTTGGATTTCAATTTTAGAAGGCACACGGTCACCGCCCGACTTAGCGTTAGCTTTGCCGGGAAAGCAGCGGCAAACCGCTGTCATATACACACTATTTCGAAACTGAATTTCATCGCAGCCTATTTGTTCGAACCAAGAAAATAACGTTTTACCTGCAGTCCAGGCAAAGGGTTTCTTGATATCAATTTCACGCGGACCAGGTGCTTGACCTATAAGCATGATAGATGAGTTTATGGGTTTGCCGTGTACTGGTGGGCCTTGCATATCGCCACAGGCGGTACAGAGTTTTAATTTTGATTGGTGAGCTTTTAATTGAGCAGTAATGTTTAGTTTTGTCATTTTTGATAATTTTTAATTAGTAATTTGAGGTTGTTTCTGAAAAGCTGTATTTGATTCGGAAGCACTTGGCGAGAAAATTCTAAATAACTCGTGTAGTTAAGTGCCGAGTTCAGTAATCGAAGATACATTCAATATTTCAAATTATTAGTGCAATCTAAAATACCTGCTGGACTCGGCTCTTAAGCTACACGCAAATACAGTTTTTTCAGGGACAACTTATTAGCTTGGCATACATATCGTGTTCGTCATTACTCTCAATCTCAACTTCGATGAAGTCACCTACGTTCACACCAGTGGCGTTTTCGACCACAATGACGCCGTCTACTTCGGGAGATTCACCGTAACTTCGGCCGATTGCTTGATCGCCTTGAACTTCATCAACCAAGACGGTTTGTTTGGTATCGATCATATTATCAAGCTTAAGTGCACTAATTTCAGCCTGGGTTTCCATCAAGATCTGTTGTCTTTCCAGTCGAACTTCCATGGGCACTGGATTAGGTAACTCATTAGCTTTTGCGCCAGCAACATCTGAATAGGTAAAACAGCCAACGCGATCCAGTTGTGCTTCTTCTAGAAATGCGAGTAGGTCTTCGAATTCTTGATCAGTCTCGCCCGGGAAACCAGCAATAAAAGTAGAGCGTATTTTTAGTTCAGGACAGATCTCGCGCCATTGTTTTATGCGTTGTAACACGTTCTCACTGTTTGCAGGTCGTTTCATTAGTTTTAATATGCGTGGGTTAGCGTGTTGAAACGGTATATCAAGATAGGGTAAGACTTTGCCTTCAGCCATGAGTGGAATAATTTTATCGACATGCGGATAAGGATAAACATAATGTAATCGAACCCAAATACCCATTTCACCCAGATGTTTGACTAGATCGACCATATTAGATTTAACTGCTTTGGATTTCCATATATCGGGACGATATTTTATGTCGACCCCGTAGGCGCTGGTATCTTGCGATATGACTAATAATTCCTTTACTCCAGCTTTGACTAGATTTTCCGCTTCGCTTAAAACCTGAGTAATTGGTCGACTGATAAGGTCGCCGCGGATCGATGGGATAATGCAAAAACTACAACGATGGTTACAGCCTTCTGAAATCTTTAAATAGGCGTAGTGACTCGGCGTTAGTTTAATTCCCTGTGGTGGCAGCAAATCAAAGTGAGGATCGTGTGCAGGAGGTAGAGCCGCATGTACAGCACTCATAACCGCATTGACATCATGCGGTCCGGTAATCGCCATGATTTCTGGAAATTTGTCTAATAAACGTTTGCTGTCCGTACCGAGACAGCCTGTGACTATGACCTTGCCATTTTCTGATAAAGCATCTTCAATTGAATCAAGTGATTCTTCAATCGCTTCTTTAATAAAACCACAGGTATTAATAAGGACTAAATTTGCATCGGCGACTGGTGCGTCAAGAGCGTATCCCTCAGATCGAAGTTGAGTCAGAATGCGCTCAGAGTCAACTAAGGCTTTCGAGCAGCCCAGACTAATTAGGGCGATTTTCCCAGGAGAGCCTTGATTAGAATTTGAAGTCAAAAGTTTGCCAGTAGTGTAGTCAAAAGGTGGGCTATTCTAACCAAATTCAGGGTGTAAAACGAGTCTTGTAGGCATTAAACTTCAATAATAGGAGATAATTGCTGCTAGCCCGCATTTCTCACAGCCCGTCTACTGCGACGGCCCAATTGCATACTATGACACGTTTTCACTCGGTCCAAGCGCTCGAAAACGGT
>QIKQ01000311.1 GCA_003233075.1 Gammaproteobacteria bacterium | reverse complement strand
GTTATTTTTTTCAACTCCACTGGGTTGTTTGGCACCTGACCTTGAACCACCTTAATGAGCAGTGTCAGGATTTTTTCGCGTTCTAAATTGATTTCTTTAAGAAGTCCTCGGCCCGCTTGTTTTTCTCCTGGCTTAAGTTTTGATGTAGTATTTGGCGATTTTTTTTGGCATTCTACTCCACATAAATTAAACACTTGTTCGCCAAATATCTGTTTTGACCACTTAATTGCGTCTTCCTTGGTTGGAAACATCTGCACTAAGTCTTCCGACAATCCATCTTTAGGACTCGTTTTTTGCGGTTTTCTACCTTTTTCCGCACAAGAATACCCCTGCACTTGGAGCCACCCTAGCCAAATTGCATCCTCCATCAGGCGCAACAGGCGCAACGGCTTTTGGCCTTTTCCGCCTGCTGCTTTTCCACAAATCCAAGGAATTCCCGTTTTGTGTTTCTTTTTGAGGTAGGTTCGCCTTAATCTTTCTGGATCATTAACACCCTTAGCCCGCTCGTCGGCGTATATTTTTCCTTTCTCTAGCAAAGTAAGCGATGTTGATCCAGGCCCAGCCCCCTTTGCATTAAGAGCGACAAGCGTTTGATCACAAATTTGTATTGCCTTTAAATATTTCGCGTATTTCTCTCGAAAAGAACGTCTAAACGCGCTAAACCAATCTGGCCACGCACGTTGTATTATCATGCCCGGGATATTAACCAAGGTACCTTTCACCGTGCTTAAAATCTCATTAAAGGTGTCTTCTGCTTCGCCTTTGATGTCATTTATCATATTCGAAATCGATATACGCGGATCAAAACCATCGCACGATAATGCGAACCTGAATCCTATTCCAGTTTTTGGTCTCCGTGGTAACTTGCGCTGAATAGCTGGAAGACCAATTGAAAGTCCACCGCCTGTACTATAGTAAAGAAGTGGTGCGTCCAATGCTTCATGATATTGATTCACTTTCATATCATTATTCGCTGCATAGCTCTGGGATGTACTCAGTATACAAAGACACAATAAACTGAATTTTACTAACCGCATTTCATTCTCCATAATGTTATGGCACATGCCCAATATATAAACCAATCCGTGGTATGCAGCAGGTGTATTTTTGCCACAAGTTCCAAGCGTATTGTTTCTCATCATCATGCTTACCACCTGCCCAACTGACTGGGCTTAGCACATCATTTTTACCAAATACATCGCAAGTTAAGGAAGGTTTGGGCGAGATCATTTGCCATTTGCCACGATTGGGATTGTTTTCTTTCACCGTCGGCGGTGCTTCACAGCCTTGGCCCCAACAACCTCGCAAGCGTCGATAGACATGGGGTTGCCGACGTCGAGTAATAATGTCTGCCGCGCGTTGGGCCATGACTGCTGAGCGTTTTACTTCTGATCCATCCGCAATAAAGCCTACACGTGGGTATACAGAGCCCCAAGTATTAAGAGGGAAAGTGCCTATTTCGCGAAGACCAGGAATATAACTTTGCGGAAACAGTCGTTCGGGCAAACCCCACATCCAGCTAAAGCTATCAAGATTTGATAAAAAATAAGGCATGAACGAAATGGCTTTACTTTGACATGCCCACATCGCACGAAAACGAAAGGTAGTACTGACGAGTGGATTACCAATGACATCAACGTTTTTAAAACGTAATTTCCATCTTGATATGCCTTTTCTTATTGGCGCCGATACCGTACCGCCTTTGTATATTGGGTTCATTCCCAGTATTGCCATTTCAGCCCATGGATTCATGAAGGTACGCGCATACACACTGACAACCACATCTGGATTGTAATGCGATATTCGAGGACTCGTTTTAACTCGACAAAAAGGCCCCCAACACATTAGCCACAAACAAACACCCTTAATTCGATAATCGAGACAAGCTGGCGCGCCTAAATTGGTTGTATTTGCAATTTCTATTGTGTTGGTATCACGTGCTGATACAGTTGATGCCAATAGACAACACAACAGAACAGCAATGACTAAATAAATTATAAAACTCTGAAGTCTCATATAAAATTTATTTTTCTTTTGAAGTACAAGCGTCATTATTTTTGGTTAGCTTTCTGATATAACAAAATGGCATGATGAATTTGTCTAACCCCATAAATAACTTGCTTGCCATCAAACACTATAGCTGGATATTTTTCTAAGCCATAGGTTTGCGCTTTTAATATTCCGCTGTAACCCTTCATTAGTTGATTAGTCAGCCGTCCGTCACGCAATCGTTGTTTAACGATTTGGGTGCTGAGCGCTCGATTATTGGTTAATCCATAGCTCAATTCTTTCTCGGCCAGTAAATGCGCATTGAGAGTGTAATAAGTTAATTGAATTTGTTTTTCCTTTAATTGACGAGGACTGTAGCCTACTTGATCTTGACTCGTTGTGAATACTTCGATGCGTTGTATTGTGGCAGTTACGCCAATGGTATTGATCAAGGTAATGAGCACGATCAGCAATAATCCAGAGATTATATTTATCATACTTGTGGATCGTTTGATTTTCATGTTATACAAACACTCCTGTGTCTTTCTTTTTAAAATTAAACTGACCTTCACTGATTTGCTTAGCAATCATCATAGCCGCTTCCAATTCAGTGCAATCATGTTCGTCCATCAATTCTCTGCGGGCTGCTTTTTCATTTTTTTCCGTCATTGCCAATGCTAATGCCAAGGGTGGTGGGACATTTCGAAATAAACCATTCACAGTGGGGGATATGACAACTCCTTCTGTATATTTACCGGGGCATTTTTTTGCACTGAGCATTAAACTTTTCTGCTCATCAGTAAGCTCTTTAATCTCAGCAATTTGATCAATTTGAGACTTGGTGGTTGCCAGCGTTATCCACCACTCAGCCATGGATAAAATCTTTGCCGCATCGCCTTTAAAGTCTTCGATATTTTGCGTGGCGATCCATGGCCACAAGCCAAGTTTTCGAGCCATTTTGTTATAGGAAACAAAATAATCGGCAAGCAGTGGTTCTTTTAATATAATGTGGCCTTCATCCGTTAGGATGATGGTATGCTTTTCCTGAAATTGACTGCGCTCAGCAATATCGGCAATACTGTTCATAATGCCTATGTAAGCCACCGCTAGTTTGTCCAAATTACCTTTATCCGCGAACTGACCTAACTCTACGTGTAGTACATCTGCATCATTCCAAGCTTTTCCTGGATTATTAAAAAACTCGCCGGCCATGCCATCGGTAAAAAGCTCAAGCGCTGAAGCAATTTTGTAAGCAATCTCTTTTTCCTTAACCTCTGATGAATCCAAATGGCGAAGCGCATTGATAATATCTTCAGTGAGCACATCTTTGCCTTTGCGATAAAACTCCTCCGCTTTTGCAACAATGGCGCGCTGTAATACGCCTAACTCTGATCGAGTAAGACGTTCTTCTTCTAGACCACCTGAATACATTAAATGCGCAACGGTGACCATCTCGCCTAAATAGTCACGTTTGAATTTTTCGTCATTGTCTGTCTTTATATTCCCTTTTTTCTGCTTATCCTCAATGTACTTGCTAGAGTTAATAAAGGGTGGCAAGGTAACACCGCTGCCCTTATTCAGAATAATACGATTAACTGAAAAACCTTTACTTTCAAATAAATCGCAGGTTAATCCTTGCGAATTACCTTTTTCAATAAAGACAATACGAACATCCATTACCGCGCGGATATATAAAATTAAATCCACCAGTTTCGCTGATTTACCAGCGCCTGGCGGTGCCAACATTAGTAGAAAGGCGTTGTTCTTTCGCTCATTAATAATATCGAATGTAAATGGCTCCCCTGCTCGGTTAAAGGCAAGTGTTCCGGGATAACCTGATCCCACGCTACGTGCATACATCGGTATTAGTGAGGCAATATTACTAGTGAATTGCAAGCGAGAACGTTTTTCTATTTTATCGTACTCAGGCCTGTAATTGAGTGGCAGGTTATTAATATAAGTATTGATCGGGATTAAATCCGACTCCGATAATATCGTTTTAAAACCACGACGATTAAGCAGCGCATGACATTGGCGTTTACGTTGCTCGAGTTGTTTTAAATCTTTTCCTTTCACGTAATAAACAAGCTGAACTGGATAGAGTTTTTGACCCGCTGCTAGACTAGCTAAAGCATAGTCGGTCGCCTCCGCGGTTAAATCCGTTTTTGCAGTTGACCCGTTTGAATTAGTTTTAATTTTATCTAAATGTGTTTCGATCACATCTTGCGGTATGAAAGTCACCGTACCGGCTAAAATAGTGCCAGTTGGCAGGTTATCTATTAGCGCATTGGTGTGATCTTGCTGTTGAATCTCAGCCGTCAGTATGCCTGGATGTGCGTTTTGTTTTAGGGCTTGTATCGTAATAACCGAATGCGGCATTTCATCAAACCACATCGTACCAGTCTTCACATCGCAACGAGATTCACTAAAAATAAATGAGTCACTCAATTCTTCTCCAAAGGGGAGCTCATCTTCGGACATGTCAACTATTTTTAATAAAGACTCAGGTGTATCACCTTCAATATTCGGCTTTGGATTAAACCATTTTACATGCCATTCGTAGAAATTTTTAAACCGCATCGTTTTAAGTTTCACACCAACACCTTCTATACTCGCCTTAAAATTTGAACTCACTCGTTGTAATTCTTCGGCCGGATCTACTTTTTTCTTAGCCTGTGCCTCCTTACTGTATCGGCGGTACAAACACAAACGAACCCGCAAGCGTTGTCCCTTAAAATTATTGTTCGTCACTAACTCATCGTGAAAAATACCCTCTGGTTGCGATAATCGCTTTAAATGTGGATAAAGAACTTCTTTTAAGTAAAATCGATTGTATTCATTCGGTTTGGTTTTTAAGTGTTTCATGTAATCAATAACACCTTGTGCAACGTAGTTCACACCAGGCTCGTAGTTTGCATACCATTGTAGTATCCAAGGATCGTCTTCTTCCGGAATGGATTCTTGAATTGCACCCTTTAATCCTTCGTGTAGGCCAAACAGAAACTCTTTTGTGCGCCCTTCACAAGCGACCGGTTCCACCTCAAAACAAGCCCCTAAGGAATAGCCGTCCTCCAACATGTAAAAGGCTGAATCTGGCAAGTACTCTGTAACCGATAGATGCTGACTAAAACGAGGAAGCTTTTTGTAACGCTCCTTCACTTCTTTTTTGCTTAACGGCTTTGTATCAGGATTCGGGTTTTGTAACAGCGACAACATATCTTATTCCTCTAGTTTTGATTCGGCATGCTTAAATTCTGCTTCTTTTCTCGTTAAAAAAGCCACTTTAGCGTCTAATGTCCGTTTACTCTGTTTTTTTAAGCGTCTTAATTGATGCAAACTAATTCCCTTTTTAAGAACCTGCGCTTGATGCTGTTTCGACCAAGCTTCAATTAAATCGCAAATGTAGGGGATTTCCTTAGCAGGTATTTTTCGAATAAAATAATGCCAAGCAATACCGATGAAAATAAAGCAAAAAGTAAAAATGAGTAAGTGAAACAGCTCAACGCCCAACATGATTATCGATACAGAACCTTTAAGGCATCTGATTTCTTAATTTGCCGTGGCTCGCTGCCCTTCATATCCGCCCGCATCATTTTCGACGATTTCATCATGGGCGTATTTACTGGTGCCTCACCCGGCATGGCGTAGTGCACCTCCGTATACATCGGAAAAATAGTGGTGTAACCGGGCACCGGTGTTTGCTCACGGCCTTTGACATGCGGAAAAATGTAGAGCACCAAATCTGGATTTGGTAAGCGTTTAAATAAGGAACGTGTTTCATTTTTTGAATGTCGGACAAAGGAAAAACCCACATTCGAGTCTTCTTCGTGGTAGGTCCGAAACCCTCTTTGGCGATAACGTTTCCCGGCATTCGAGCCTTTAAAGTGCTCGTCATAAATTTCTTTTTTGCTTTTTAAGTTTTTGGGTAATTTATTCCGTGAACTTAAACATGCACTCATAGTAACGACTACCACCACAACACCTAATAAACTCACACATTTTTTCATAACTTTGCTCCACTCTCATTATTTAATCCATTCCTGTTTGTTTGTATTGGGCGCGACGTTTTTGTTCGCGATGTATTACTTTGCGCCCACCTTTGTCTAAATCAATCCGCATTTCCGTTTGAATTGAGAGGGATAATTTAGTATTGGGTTTAACAAAAATAACGTCAAACGATTGCTTATTCCGATCGTTCCACCACTTTATCGATTCATTGGCAGCACTTGATCCCATGCTGTTGAGTAAATATTTTTTTGAATCGCCTGTTACCGCTGAGTTAGCAGCTCCTCCCAATCCAATTGAATTAGTGGTCTCCGCAATAGCACCTGCACCTGCCAAGCCTTTAAGACCGCCTAATAATGCTCGAATTGTTATAAATTTCCCGGCATTGGATATGAGCTTGCCTGGTACACACGGCAAGCCTTGACGATCCTCAAGTACGGCCAGCGGACTGCCAGTAGATCCGTGAAGCGTTTTAATCGTGCCATCATCAAAAACAAACGTGGCTGAAATGATTTCACCTCGGACACAGGATAAGGTCAGATCACCTTTGGCTTTGCCGCGCATCATCATGCCTCGAACACCGGGTATTTTGAATCCCATGGCCGCTAGATTTTCGCCTCCAACTAACACCGTAAAGGGAAACGGATCATCGACTACTCCGTTGACAGGAATGCGACCTAATAGGCCGGTAAACAAAGTTGCATTAACCAAGGTGGTATTTTCAGGAATCGTAAAGTAAGGTACCGATCCTGATGTGTTGATGGCTAATTGACTACTTGTCGGCCCAGTGCTTTGTCTATTACTTAATATAGGACCTTCGTGATTTGGCGCTGCTTGAGTTAAGCTTTGACTAGGCAGTGACGAATTATTCACAACATTTTTAGCTGTGTTTGACTGTTGCTGACCGATGTCGTTGTAAGTTACATAGCTGGGCTTTGAGAGTGTATTTGATGTAAACGGATTTGCGCTATCATTCTTAATATTAAGACCACTGTCATTACTTGACTCATCATTTGATTGAGTATTGTACGATTGATTCTCAAGCTTACTTGACAAGGCATCAATTTTTTCACTCACTTTGTCTAGTGTATCGGTCACCTTCTTTTGTGATTTTTTTAAGACATCAAAACCCGATTTAAGCACTACTTGATTTTCGCTGGTTTTTTCTTGTTTTTCTTGTATTTTGCTAAATTCATTTTGAGTTTTGCGTAAATGCGCTGTCATCGCATTAAGCGTATCTTTAGGTGAATCCGCTTCAATATCGTAAATAGTTCCTGAATTTTTTGCACCAGGCTGTTTAATTTTAAACTCAGTTTCGGGAGACTCATCCCCACCACCAAACATTTTTATAACAAGCAGTAGTCCAATTAAACCAAACGCGATCCGAAGCGGCTTAGATTGAGTGATGTCTGACATTAGTGAATCGCCTCTTCATAATTCACTTCATGAAAGGGACGCGCTGAGACCAAATACATAAATGTTGAATCAGCACGACTTCCTTTCTGAGTGATACGCGCGTGTTGAAACACTGCTGACTTCCAAGCGGTCTGGCCTCGGATCATTCGAAAGTCCAAATCAATCGGATAGACCGAATTGTTAAAAACACGAACTGCTGTCACATACAAATCACCCGCGCGCCACGACCGATAGGGTTCAATGACCACATCCCCGCCTCTGTACAAGCGTTTTGTTTTTCCTTTGCTCAACTGTACTTCATTAAATCTATCATCTTTCTTAATAATTCTCCGCGGTGAAAATATTTGTTGTGATGCGTAGCGCGACAACTCTACTAAATCGGGTTGTTCGCTCACTTTTGGCTTTTTAATAACAGTTCGTTTTGGCAATAGTATTTCGACCACATTAAAACTACCCCTCTCACTGGCTTCCAGATCCAACAAATAGGTTTGTCCTGTTTCCTGACCGATGACACGGATCCGAGTTCGCTTAAATGCCTTCATTGGTTTTAAATACAGAGTGCCATCAAGAGGCGTAACTGCGTAACTTTAAGCAAGGGATCGATACGTCGATCGATTGAGACCGTGATTTTCTTTGACGGAAAAATAATATTTCGTTCTTTACCCACCTTAAGGTGTAAATAAATTGCTTTTTTTGTCCAGACAATGCGTTCTGTTTTAGACACTTGTTCCGCTATAACTTGGCCTGTTAAAATAATTAGAAGCACTAAGGTTAGTCGTTGTTGCATGTCACTCTCCATTTATTGATAACTAGCCGAGATTTTTGCATTCGGAACACTGTATTTTTTTCGATTGTACTTGATAGGTTTTGGTC
>QIKQ01000268.1 GCA_003233075.1 Gammaproteobacteria bacterium | reverse complement strand
ATTTGCTGCTTTTTCTAATTGACTCGCAGAAACTTTAATTGCATTAACCGCGCAGTAAGATGCTGCTCCGTGAATTTTATGCGCGACTGATTGTAATTTGGTATAGTCGAGCGGGTTTAAGGCTTGATTCACTTTTTCTTTCATATTAGGTAAGTCGCTTACAAGCATTTGAAATAGCTCTATTGCAAGCTCCATATTGCCACCCGTGAGTCGCAATGCTTGCTTTCGATCGAACATTTTCGAAATCAGTTCTGGCTCTATAGGTTTCTTAATTTGTTCAATTGATTTTTCATTTGCCAAGCTAAGCAATTGAGCTGCACTGTCAACATTAACCCACTTAGTAATTAGGTCGAGTAGATTTGATTCTTGAATTGGTTTAATCAGAAAATCGTCGAATCCGGCACGGACAAAACGTTCTTGGTCACCATCCATAATATTTGCGGTTAGTGCGACTATCGGTGTTCTTTGCTGACCATGTTCCATACCGCGTATGTGTTTTGTTGCATCTAATCCGCTCATGGTCGGCATTTGAATATCCATCAGAATAAAATCAATATGTTGTGCGGCAAATAGATCAACTGCAATTTTACCATTTTTTGCTTCAAGTATATTGGCGTTGCGTTCCTGCAATAGGGCTTGAATTAGCTTTCGGTTAATTTTGTTATCATCAACAACTAAGACATTAACGCCAGATAAATCTAGTTCGAAACTAGTTGGTTGTTTATTACCAGATTTATCACGCTCATCAATTGTTCTTCGATGAAGCAAAGCATGACAGAGCTTATCGTAAAGCTGCTGAACTCGAATAGACTTAGGTACAACTAAACTAGCCCCCTGAAGCAATAGGTCATTGTAAAGATTTTTATTAACTGAGGTGGCAAGAACTATTATCGGTGCTTTGTTGACCTTTAGTTTCGCGGCCATAGTTTTAAATGCATGAGTTTCTAGTTCGTCCTTATCAAGCGATACGATAATTAAATTATAGGGATTATCACTACTGGCTTTGTCAAAAACTAAGGCTGGAACTCTATCTATGCTTTCGACCTCTTCGAGATCCATGCCCCAGTCGGAGATCTGATGTACAATGGCTAATCGAGAGGTCTCATGTTTATCATAGAGTAAGCATTGATACTTACGTAGAGGGTTCGATTTATTATTCGATATTTTTTTACTCTTATCAATTTTTGCTCTAAAGCTAAACCAAAAAGTAGAACCTTGACCTGCTTTACTCTCTATACCAATTTGTCCATTCATAGTATCTATGAGTTTCTTGCATATCACTAAGCCAAGTCGAACACTGCTGTATTTACCCGCACCAGGTTCTTCTGATTTTACATAGGGTAGAAAAAGCTTTTTTTGTTCTTTAGGGCTAATTCCAACTCCGGTATCTTGGACACTTACTTTAACGACAACCTCTTTGTTAGTTTCTTCTTCAAGTGCGACGCGAAGTGTAATACTGCCTTGAGAAGTAAACTTAATGGCATTACTGACTAAATTGGTAATAATTTGTCTAATACGGACAGCATCACTTATGACTCTTTTGGGTACGTCTGAGTACATCATTAGAATAATGTCTAAACCTTTATCGTAGGCATTTGGGGTCAATAGGGTGACTGAGTCTTCTAATATTTCACGTAAGTTAAAGGGGATGGCTTCAATTCGAAAGTTACCGGCTTCAATTCTAGAGAAATCCAATGTATCGTTAATTACAGTTAATAGAGCGGCAGTTGATTGTTTTATGGTATTGACTTGGTCTTTTTGTACTGGCGTTAGGGGGTTTTTCAGTAATAAATTAGTAAAACCAAGAATACCATTCAAAGGAGTACGGATTTCATGGCTCATATTGGCCAAAAACTCTGACTTAATGACGCTCATTTCTAAGGCTTGTTTGCGTGCCTTATCAAGCTCTTCATTTTGTAATTCCATATCGGATAATGCGCTTCTTAATTGCAAGGTTGCGGAATCTATTTGTTTTTGTAAATATTCATGGGTCTCTTGTAATACCGAGCCCATGGAATTAACGCCTTGTTCAAGTGTGCCTAGTTCACCTTTCGATTTTTCATTAACACGGGTATCAAGTTTTCCTTCGGCCATGTCATGCACAGTTTCAGTCAATCTTATAATTGGTTCTGTGACGTTTTTTCCCATGCGTAAGGCAAGGAAGGTACTAATGATTAAGCCTATTAATGTTATAAAAAATCCTTCAAGGATCACCATTTGTTTACGGGCGGTAGTATTTTTATGTGTAAATTCGCCTTCAACCCAACCAATGGTTCGACTTTGATTGCTCGGGCCATCTCCACGAGCTGATTTGCGATTAAGAGTTTGTATGATCGGTGCTCGGTATTTGTATTTTCTTGAATGTAATATTTTTTTATCAATTGGATTACTTTCTTGAACTAAGATAGTTCCCCGTGAGTTTTTAATGGTTATTTTAAGTGTGTCTAGTTCGCGCAAGGTAGTTCGCGAAAGTTCTCTTAGTTTAAAACTGTTTCTTTTAAGTGAGTAGTGTGAGCTGACAGAGGCAAGTTGGTTAATGACTGAGTTAGCGCGTTCTTTTAATGATTGTTCCAGATCATCAATTTGAACAGTAATAAAGAAAAAGGATAAGGCTACCGCGATAGCAGCTGCCGGTACTAAGACTAGCATTAGCACTCGTGCTCGAATTCCCCAATTTATTTTGGTCTTCAAATTAAAAAATCGAACAAGTTTTTGCACTTGGTTGATTGGATTATGGGTCATCCGCTGTCTTGCTCCTTCACGCCAGAAAATTCAGCGAATTCATTCGCTGATTCTGTTATTATCTTAGCTGCTGATTTAACGCTATATTATTGTTTTGTGTGTGTTTTGCTTGTTATTATAGCGTACTTTATGACGCTTCTGATCAGCACATTCCGATTACTATTTGTAAAGGAATTTCGGTTTGAAATCAAGTCTAATATATCTAAATATCAACAACTTGTATTAAATTATTGGAATTAACTTTAAAGATTGAGAGTATAGTTGCAAGTCTTATGGAATTTCCCACAATTGAGCAATTTATAGGTAACACGCCTTTAGTTCGTTTACAGCGAATTCAGGCGGGTAATAATAATACGGTTTTACTCAAACTAGAGGGTAATAATCCAGCGGGATCAGTCAAAGATCGACCAGCGATTAGTATGATTCAAGAGGCTGAAAAATCTGGTGCTATAAAACCAGGCGATACATTGATTGAAGCGACGAGTGGCAATACGGGTATAGCTTTAGCCATGGCAGCAGCGATTAAGGGCTATCGAATGATTTTGATCATGCCTGAAAACATGAGCGAAGAAAGACGGGCAACGATGAAAGCATTCGGTGCAGAATTAATTCTTGTCAGTCAAAAAGCAAGCATGGAAGGCGCAATCGATTTGGCAAGTGAAATGGAGCAGCAAGGTAAGGGCGTAATTCTGAATCAGTTCTCGAATCAGAATAATCCCAAAGCACACTACGATGGCACTGGTCCAGAGATTTGGCGTGATACACAGGGTCTGATAACTCATTTTGTAAGTTCGATGGGCACCACTGGTACGATTATGGGAACTTCAAGATTTTTAAAAGAAAAAAAACCAGAAATACAAATTATTGGTGTGCAACCAACAGCAGAAGCAAAAATTCCAGGTATACGGCGTTGGCCTAAAGAATATTTACCTAAAATTTACGATTCGTCTCGAGTCGATCGAATAATTGATATTAACCAATTAGCAGCAGAAGAGACCACTCGCCGACTCGCCTTTGAAGAAGGAATTTTTGCAGGTGTTTCATCTGGTGGTGCATTGGCCGCGGCTTTGCAGTTAGCAGAGGAGCTGAGTAATGCGCTAATTGTCAGTATTGTTTGTGATCGAGGTGATCGGTATCTCTCAACCGGAATTTATTCCGCAAATTAATTAACTTTAGCAAAGTAACAATTAAAATAAACTATTAAATTATGAAATTAAGTAATCGTTTTTATAAAGAATCCGCAGTTCAGTTTGAAATTAAGATTGATGATTTGAGTACCGACGGACGCGGTGTTGGTCGAGTTGATGGGAAAATCTACTTTGTCAGCGATGCATTGCCGGGCGAAACAGTGATCGCGGCTATGCTAAAAAAGAAACGTCAGTATAACGAAGCCCAGGCAATTGAAATCCTCGACATTTCGGCTGATCGTGTTGAGCCAAAATGTGAAGTTTTCGGACGTTGTGGTGGATGTGCTCTACAGCATCTAGATGCAGAAAAACAAATTCACTATAAATTAAATTGGTTAACGGATTGTTTAAAGAAATTTGTTTCAGTCGAACCTGAACAATTACTAGAACCCATTGTTGGACCTAAATGGAACTATCGCAATAAGGCTAGACTCGGCGCGCGTTATGTCCATAAAAAAGAAAAAGTGCTGGTAGGTTTTCGAGAACGCAACAGTAGTTTTTTAACCGAAATGCATCAATGCGAAATACTTGCAGAGCCAATGGCTAATCAAATCGATAGGCTGGCGGATTTGTTTTCAGTCATGAGTACGCCAGATCGAATTCCGCAAGTCGAAGTAGCCATTGCTGAAAATAAAAGTGCTATTATTATTCGCCACTTAGAGCCGCTTACAGAAGACGATTTAATTAAGCTCAAAACCTTTGAGCAGGAGAGTCAATTAGAGGTCTATTTGCAGCCAAAAGGCCCTGATACCATTCATTCACTGACTGAAGAAAAGAAAGATTTATTGCGCTATCAACATAAAGAATTTAAGTTGACTCTGGAATTTCATCCAAGCGATTTTACCCAAGTTAATCCCGCCATTAATGAGAAAATGGTAAAGACTGCAATTGAATGGTTAGATATTCAAGCCGAAGATCAAGTACTTGATTTGTTTTGTGGCATAGGCAATTTTTCATTGCCCTGTGCGACCAAAGCTAAGAAAGTTGTCGGCATAGAGGGTTCAGAAGCCATGGTGGCTAAATGCAAGCATAATGCGAAACTAAATAATCTAAGCAATCTTGAATTTTATGCAGCGAATTTACAAGAAAATGAGATAATTTCTGTGTGGATGAAGCAGAGCTATGAAAAAATACTATTAGACCCACCTCGGTCGGGTGCGCTTGAGGTGATTAAGCAACTTGATCTTACGAATACCAAACGAATAGTCTACGTGTCTTGTCATCCAGCATCACTCGCACGTGATGCCGGTTTGCTGGTTAATGAGTTAGGTTTTAAAATGAAACAGGCAACCGTGTTGGACATGTTCCCACATACCGCTCATGTTGAATCGATGGCTTTATTTGAAAAATAGAAGGAATCTAAACAAACCTGATAATTGACAACGTCGTCAGAGAATTTCAACTATGGACGCAGTTGCCGAGTTATTGCATAATAAAAACTAGTTGAATTAGTTACATAATTTTTGCATTTTCTTTATTTCATATTCACACAATAATTTTTCAATGTAATAAAATCTTCAGCATAAACTGGAGATTTGTATATGTATTTATCTAAAAAAAGTATATCAGTACTCGTAGTGTCCTGCTTAACAATTATTAGTATTTTTGGTTTATACGCTAAACAATCGAACATTTTAATTGTGCACGAATGGGGCACTTTTACGACTAAACATCGGGCAAATGGTGATGTCATTGGTGGTTTAAATCGAATCGATACTAATGAAGTTTTACCCGCTTTTGTTCATAGGTTAAAGAGCCCAGAAGTAAGAATGTTTGGTAAAGGGCTTAATTTAAGTCACCCTGATGTCAGCATGAAGTTGGAGACACCGGTAGTTTATTTTTATCCGCCAAAAGGCTTTGATACGAAAACTAAATTTAGTGTTGATGTCAAGTTTCGCGGTGGCTTGTTAAATGAATTTTATCCTCAAGCAAAGACGCGTTTTGAAAATGTCACTAAGAAAAATAATGCCGAATCTTTGTCTGAAGCCACAATTGGCTACTTATCGTGGAAGGATCTAGTGTTTGATACAGCAGCGATTTGGCCGGAAACTAATATGCCGATTTGGCTGGCGCCAAGAAAAGTCAAGGCGACAGCAGTTCGAGCCAGTAATGGTGAAGCTGAAAAATATCTTTTTTACCGAGGCGTCGCCCACTTAAAGTCGATGCTTGATACACGTTTTGATGCTGATCAGAATTCTTATAGTATAATTGCATCAAAGCGAATTGCTATTCCCGGTAAGAAAGCGCTTATCATTCCACAGGCGTGGATTGTTGATGTAAAAAAAGACGGTAGGGCACAGTTTAAATCTATTGGTTCAATAAACTTGGCAGATTACAAAAAGAAGAATATTGCACTTTCCAGAGACGACTCAGCGTATACAAAAGCTAATTTAGATCAATTTAGACAACTAATGAAGCTTGCATTGGTAAAAGATGGATTGTATGCAGATGAGGCTGACGCCATGTTAAAAACTTGGAAGCATGCTTATTTTAAAAATCCTGGCACTCGGCTAATGTATGTCGTACCCAAAGCTTGGACAAATTATTATTTGCCAATGAAAATATCGATACCTAATAAGCTAACGCGAGTGATGATCGGTCGAATTGATTTATTGAAATATTAAGTGTGAGTGATTCGTCTCAAGATATTACAATGAGACGAATCGTTTTTTATTCATGTTAGTTGCTACTTAATTTTGACTAATATAGTAGCAATTTTAGTTTGTCTCTAACTCGTGAGTTTTGACAACTAAGCCTGCCAAAATGCAGAGTCCGGCTATAGTCCAAATAACGTAGGCACCTTTTGGGCTCCATATACTCAATAGGACGCTTAACACAAAGCCCGCTTTTCCGGATACACCGCCTGTTACAAAGGTGCTTGTCGCAGCTTGTATAATTTCGGGATAGGCAAATGCAAAATAAGCAAACACACCTAACAACACTCCTAGCACTATTAGAAATGTGCGAGGAAAAGCAACAAAGCCCCATGCGACAAAGAAAATTGCGAATAACATAGCAAATACTGCAAAGATGGGGGACCAAACAGTATCTGCGTAATTGATTAAGGTCGACCTGAAATCAGTATAGGTATTTATATTATTAGCGGTAAATTTAGGGTCAAGTAATATAAAAATACACAAGGCCAGCAACAATGAACCCAACAAGAAAGAAAACCATTTAAATTTTCTTGCATTTGGGTCGTAACCTAGTTCTCTAATTTGCTCCTGCCTAATTTCCATTAGTTTTGGATTAAGGAGTTCCCCGTCAATCTTCATACTAAGTCCTTTTTTATATTAATTTTAAAGATCATTACAATAAATTCAGCTTACCCCGCAGCTTGCTGCGGGCACAACCCATTGGGGGTTTCCAAAAGGGGAGAATGGAATTTTCCCCCTTCGGTCGCCCGTGCGAATTCACTTTGCGCGGAGCGAAATCTATTAGGCTAAAATACCCCGTCCGCTTGCGGTGGGGAAGTTTATTTGGTTTCAACGTGTTGAACGAACGTATGGCTAAACCGAGCGTATGTAGCATTTATTCAGATATGGCTACGATTTAGCTTACTACAAATGTACCTGGAATAGCGAGAAACACAATTTCACCAGATAAAAATATACAGTAAACTACGCAATAAAGGCAATGACTTCTTTGTAATTTAACTCGTTAAAAGCTTAAGTGAATCTAGACCCGAAAATCATAAGGTTTGGAGCCACTGCTGTCACATAGTTTGGATTAAACAGGGATACCTGACCTTAATATTATAGATGTAGGTCTGAAAAGAACATCGAAATAACAGGGGTTAGCCCGCTTTTCTCA
>QIKQ01000099.1 GCA_003233075.1 Gammaproteobacteria bacterium | reverse complement strand
GGCTCATCTAAAGTATAATAACGATGATTGTGATGGTTAAGCAATTCTTTTAGTTCTTCTATTCGTTTTTTGATCCTATTTGACACTAGGTTATTCCTTGCGCATAACATATATAATTGATGATTTTATATAAAACCAAATATTTACGATAATCCAATAGATTGTTTAAGTAAATTAAATTTAGATTGGGACAGACCCCTTTGAGTCAGTCCCTGGTGGGATTTTGATCGGAACGACCTCAAGAGGGTCTATCCTTTGCTATTAGTGAGTATTTTTTAACGTATTTTTTAACTCTTGATCTTGAACTTGACGGCGTAAATGATTAATCATTAAATCAGTAATCTGACATCCTGCGATATCGTAAAGTTTTCCCTTTAATGACTGTTCCATGTTCTGCGCAACACGTAACATACTATCAAGCATATGCAATCGACTTAAAATTGAATGTTTAGCGTTAAATTCAAATTCAAGTAAAGTAGTGGTCTCTTCTTCAGTATTACTGGCTTTAAAAGTGCATTTGCGATCTTTGCCACAAACACTGAAAATCGCCTGCCTGCCTCCACCGGTGTCTTGAATCATTTCAAATAACGTATCTTCTGTTAATGTCATACCCGATTCCAAAGCGGAATTAGCAATATCACTCGCATTAAACGAAGCATTTTCTTCGGCAGCCAAGTAAAAGGAAAGCTTAAATTCATCTTCTCGTGGATCTTTGTTTTTGCGAATAATTGGATTTGTATTGGCCAGCGCAGCAACTCGATCATATTCTTCATTAGCAGACTTATCTTGCGCCTTAATAGCATGCTTAATTTCCTGACCTTTATTTCTAGGCTGCTCTGCTTCAGGATAACTTATTTTTTTCATATCACCAGGTACTACAGCTGATTGATATTTTTCCTTATCTTTTGCCTCTTGAATACTAATAAAGTCATCATCAAATGATACTATTTTTGGGCTTGAAGATTGCGAATTAGCTAAAGCCGCGCCTTCTCCGGTCGACTCCCCTTGCGCACGCATTGTATTGCTATTTAACATGACTGATGATGCCTCAGTATTAATATCATGATTGACCGTGGCACTTGCTGCTAATTCTTGTGTCTCATGAAGATGTTCGTTAACTTGAATATTCGATTGCAATTCTACTTGTTTCGCTTCAGTAAAAGGTAATACTTGTTGATTTTTCGCTGCCTTTTTTTCTTGTTTTTTCTGTACTCTAGATTTCTTAGGCTCGGACTTTTTAGAATTATTTTTAAACCCATCCAAGTAAGGATTGCCGATTTTGCTGGATTCTTGCTGTGAGGGTTCAGAATTTGCTACTATCGATTTTAAAGGTGTAACATCACTATCATCTACGCTGGGCTCTTCATCAGTGTGATTACTAACAAAACTTATTTTTTCATTGATGTCATCTGCAACCTCAGTTGGGTCATCTTTAAATAAAGCGACTGTATCCAAGCCATTTGATTTTGTCACTGACGAAGATTTTTTAAACTTGTCTTTATTTGATACAGAAGAATTCGACTTGTTTTCTTTACTTTTACTAGCCTGTTTGACTTTTGTTTCAGATGTATTCTTAGCTTGCAGCCAAGCTGGTACGTTAACCGTATCGCTACTCTCATCTTCTAAATTAATTTGTTTTTCTGCTTCACCATTAAAACGAGGAATATTTGGCATAGGTGCGACATCTTCATTTTCTATAGCCTGCTCTTCAACTACTTTATTATAAAACGCATCTACATCTTCAAATAGTTCATTTGTGTTTTTATCATTGGCAACCTGACTGGAAAGATTTTTTATTTCCTGCTGGTTAAGATCAAGTTTAAACGAATCATCAGATAAATAAGGTTCAGCGTATTCATCCGAATTAAATTCTTCCTTGTGTTGGCGATAAACTTTCTTATCTGCACGTCCAAACCAATAAAGTAGTGCAACTAATACTACCCCAATAATGCCCAAAACCCATCTTAATATTTGTATGTCATTCATATCGTTATTCCAAAAATTAAACCGCGGCTAGTTTTACTGCCTGTTCGACATCAACTGCTACCATTCGTGATACACCTGGCTCTTGCATAGTCACTCCTGACAGATGGTTCGAAATTGCCATTGTTATTTTATTATGTGTAATAAATATAAACTGAACATGCTCCGACATCTCTTTTACCATTTCGCAAAAGCGAGCAACATTAGCATCATCCAGCGGCGCATCAACCTCGTCCAACATGCAAAATGGTGATGGATTCAATAAAAATATTGAAAATACCAACGCCACTGCAGTTAATGCCTTCTCTCCCCCTGATAGTAAGTGAATAGTACTATTTCGCTTACCCGGAGGTCTAGCCATAATAGTCACACCCGCATTTAACAAATCATCTTCTGTCAACTCCAGGTAAGCATGTCCGCCGCCAAAAAGGCGAGGAAACATATTTTTCACACCATCATTTACCTTATCAAAGGTATCCTTAAATTTTTCCTTAGTTTCTTTGTCAATTTTGGCAATCGCATTTTCTAAAGTATCTAATGCTTCAGACACATCATTATATTGTGTATCTAAATAGGTTTTACGTTCAAACTGCTCATCGTATTCTTCTATAGCAGCTAAATTTATTGCACCCAAATTACTTATTTTCCGCTCTAGTTCAGTCACACTATTATGCCAGTCTTTTGAATTAGCATCTTCTGACAAATATTCAGTAAGCTCTTCTTCACCATAACCAGTTTCATTAAATTGTTCTTCGATAGTTTTACGGCGGACACGCACTTCTTGCCAGGCCATTTTAATCGACTCAAGTTTATTGCGTACTTCTTGAATTTTTTTCTCTACATGTCCTCGATCCAAATCATGTTGACGTAGGGCTGTATCAAAATCATCCACTTTTTTTCTAGCCAAATTTAATTCTGCTTCGACCTGAATTCGTTGATCAAGATAAATCTGTAATTCTGCTTCCATTTCGCTAATCGGTTCGGAGCTTGTTGCCAATTGCTCATCTAATTCAGACTTGCGTTGAGTCAAGCTGCTTGTCTGACCTATCATTCTTTGTCGATTTTCTTGCGTCGATTCTAGTTGACCCCGATTAGATTGAAATTCCAATTCTAATTGATGCATTTGTTCTGAATCTGATTCCGCCTTAAGTCGCGCGGTATCAACATTGTCTCTTAATTGCTGACGCTGACTTTGCAAACTTTCACGTTCGACATCAAACCTTTCTACATCGACGAGGGCTTGTTCAAGCCTTGATTTTGCTTCAGTCACATCTTCTCGATTTTGACTAGAAAAATTTTCTAATTCTTCTATTTCCTGCTTAATCTCACTAAGACGATTTTGAGTTTGTTCGAACTGAGCAACGAGTGATTCAGATTCAGCAAATAATCGTGAATATTTTTGATGACTTTTATTAAAATCAGTCTGAACCTGATCTCGTTCAGCTTCGTCATCGAATAAATATTCTTTGGCACTTTCAAATTCTTGCTTAAGTGAATCTCCTTTATCACCTAGCCTTGCTAATTCCGTCTTTAATTCGTCTATTCGTTCTTTACGCTCTAATATGGTCAACTCGTTTTCTTCATTATGAATTACTCTTAACCAATCCGGGCCTAGCCATATTCCTTGTTTTGTTATTATTGATTCGCCTGCTGCCAATGAGTTTCTTAAAGACATGGCTTGACTTAAATCCTCTGCAGCATAGACATTGCCTAATTGACTTTGCATTGAGAGTTCGCCATTAACTTTTTCCGACAAGCGATTTGCAAGAGATCCCGATACCGAATCAAGATTCGAGGAGGATGATTCAAGTAATGAAATAGAACCACTTTCCAGCGAGTGTAACAATCCAGTCACTTCATCAATACGATCGACACAGACCGCATTAATATTTTGACCTAAAACTGTTTCCACTGCTTTCTCCCAACCAGATTCAACTGATATCGAATCAATGAGTTTAGGTTTTCTGTCTAATCCGCACTCTGCGATCCATGCTTTTGATTTTTCGCTAGTCTCACCTAAGGCCGCATGTTGCAATGCCTCTAATGAAATTAATTTTGCTCTGACATCCTGAAATAATTCACGTGCTTCATCTAACTCTGAACTTAATTGTATATTTTTTTCTTTTCGTTCATTAATTCGCATTAATAAATCATTATAATTCTGCTCTAACGTTGATTTGAGGCTTTCACTTTGATCTAACTCTTGTTTCGCCTGACTTATTTTCTCTTCGTTTAGGTGCAAACTTATATTGCTTTTTTCGTTCTGTAAACGTTCTGTGCGTTGTTCGTTATGAACCGTTTGGCGCTCAAGCTGTTCTATTCTTATTCTTTCGACCTTTGCCATCTCAGAAGGTTCAGAAGCTTTAGTGCTAAAATCATCCCATTCTAGCTGCCAATCATGCATTTTTTGTTCCGCGTGACTTAAGCTTTGTTTAGAATTGCTTGCAACTTCTTTCGCGCCATCGAATTCAGGATCAACATCTTCGATTTTTTCTTTGAGCTCCTGAATTTTCGCCTCATCTTGATCGATATGAATTTGTAAATCCTTTAAATTATTGCTTATTTCTTCTAAATCACTTTCCTGTTTTTTACGCATTTCGCGGGAATGTTGAATGGCTTGTTCTTTACGAGCTATATCACCACCAATCCCATAGTATTTACCTTGCACTTCGTTAAACACATCAGTTGCATCATGATGTGCATCCCGGTCTTTTTCAATATCTGCTTCTATAGATCGCTGCTCGGCAATATTTTCCTGTAACCTATTTTCCTTTTCATTAACACGTGATTGCTCACTCTCAATTTCTTTCGCTAATTCACATAAACGTATAACAAGTAATTCTGCTTTTAAGCGTCTTTCATCCTGCTTATATTCTTTATATTTTTCTGCAGTTTTTGCTTGACGTTGTAATTTATTTAATAGTTTTTCAACTTCATCGCGTAAATCATTTAATCGATCAAGGTTTTCGCGCGTGTGTTTTATTCTATTTTCAGTTTCTTTTCTTCGCTCTTTGTATTTAGAAATACCAGCAGCCTCTTCTAAAAACACGCGTAATTCTTCCGGTTTTGCTTCAATCAATCTGGAGATCATGCCCTGCTCAATAATGGAGTAACTGCGAGGACCTAAACCCGTACCGAGAAATACTTGAACGATGTCTCGCTTACGACATTTTGCTCCATTGAGGTAATAGTTAGAAGTGCCATCACGCGTCACTATGCGCTTGATTGAAATCTCAGAAAAGCTAGCGTATTGTCCGCCAACAGTGCCATCGGAATTATCAAACGTTAACTCGACAGATGCTTGAGCAATAGGTTTTCTACTGTTTGAACCATTAAAAATTACATCTGCCATTGACTCGCCACGCAAATGTTTAGCGGAGCTTTCACCCATAACCCAGCGTACAGCGTCTATTATATTGGATTTTCCACAGCCATTAGGCCCAACGATACCAATTAGATTACTCGGTAAAAGTACAGTCGTCGGATCCACAAATGATTTGAATCCTGCTATTTTTATTTCAGTTAATTTCATTAATATTTAATTCCAATACACATTAAGATTCCCTATTACAATTTTGACCATTATAATAACCTCTACATTTGTTATTATAAATTAGACTAACGGCCTATGTCGTTAGGCAGTTTCAAAATTTAACTAGAATTGCGTATATTATGAACACAAGCTCCAATAAAACTCCGAATAGAAACTTGGAAACCTTTGAAAACCCTCATCAAGAACGAGATTATTCAATTAAAATCAAGATTCCCGAATTTACCTGTTTGTGTCCAAAAACTGGTCAACCTGATTTCGCCACACTTTTTGTGGACTATATTCCAGATAAACTCTGTGTCGAACTCAAATCATTAAAGCTTTACGTTTGGTCATTCCGCGACGAGGGTGCTTTCCATGAAGCAGTAACAAACCAAATTCTGAATGATTTAGTAAAAGCCTGTGATCCACGTTTTATGCGACTTACTGCTGATTTTAACGTCAGAGGCGGACTCTATACAACAATCGTCATTGACCACCAACAAACTGGCTGGCAATCGACTACAGCGCTGACACTACCTTAAGAAATTTAAGATTATAAATACTGTGAATAATCACCCCAATCATCTCGCTTTTGCTTACATCATTTTTATATTCTGATATGACTATAACATGCTTTAATTTATAAATGAATCTGTTTAAAACCAGTAAGATACAAGCCATATTAAATGTGAGTTTGAATACTGTACTGATTCTAACTTAGGATGTTTTTAGTGTTATTATTTGTATTAAATTGATGAATAACAACGAATCGATTGAGTCATAACCTAAAGTTTTTATTATCAAAAAATGCACAAAGAGAAAAATTATTTAGGAATCGATTTTGGCACCTCGGGATGCAGAGCATGCGTCATCAACGAGAACGACGAAGTTGCATTATTTAAATCAATATTAATAAAAAACCCTACAGATCCTACACTGTGGCGAGAAAGTGCTTTTAAGCTAATTCAGTCCTGCGTTTCAGAACTGCCAGTAAATTCAATTCATTCAATTGCAATTGATGGCACTTCAAGCACGCTGCTATTAACAGATAGCATAGGCCAACTAACAAGTGAAGTTCTGCTCTACAATGACAACCGCGCGAAAACACAAGCAATAACTCTAGCAGCTATAGTCAATACAAATTCCGCGACTCTTAGCGCCAGCTCAAGCCTAGCAAAGTTACTCTATCTAAACATAAACAGTAATGAAAAAAACCAATATGCACTACACCAAGCTGATTGGATTACAGCTCAACTTTCTGGAAAATTTGGCGTAAGTGATTATAACAATTGCTTGAAACTAGGTTTTGATCCGAAAAATCTAACCTGGGAAACTTGGATATCTAAACTACCTTTGGAAAAATCCTTATTCCCCAAAGTCCTCGCCCCTGGTGATATTATTAGCTTAGTCCTGCCGAGTATCGCTGAAGAATTAGGATTAAGTTTAGAGACTAAAATTGTTGCTGGCACAACTGATAGCACAGCTGCAGCATGGGCCTGCGGACTAAATCGGGCCGGTGATGCCATGAGTTCTCTAGGCTCAACACTGGTTGTTAAGATAGTCAGTGATAGACCTATTTGTTCCCCCGAATTTGGTGTTTATTCGCACCGTTTTAAAAATCGATACCTAGTCGGTGGCGCCTCGAATTCTGGCGGCACAGTATTAAATCAATTTTTTACACTTGAAGAAATAAAAAAATTATCTAAGAAAATCGACTTTGAGAACCCATTAAATTTAAATTTCTATCCCCTGCCCAAAACAGGTGAGCGATTTCCAATTAACAATTCAGACCTAAAACCAGTCGTAGAACCTCGGCCAGATAAACCCGAAATGTTTTTGCAAGCCCTACTTGAAGGAATTACATCCATTGAAAAACAAGCTTATGAAAAATTAGAACAGCTAGGCGCACCTAAAGTAAAATCGATCAAAACGACAGGTGGCGGCAGTAATAATCGCAAATGGATGCAATTTAGAGAAAAATCAATTGGGGTTTCTATTATTCAAGCCCAGTACCAAGAGGCGGCTTATGGCAGCGCGTTGATTGCGAAACTTCATACGCAAATATAAGCCTTGTTCACACGACGAGTGTACGACCAGTTTAATTGAAATTATAACCTCTTCGCGTAGTACACAATCTGTGATCGCTGCTTGCGGGCCAATGTCATTAACTTAAGCTTTGTTATGAAATATTTGTAGCCCGCACGAAGCGTTCGAAGAACGCGTACTGCCGGAAAGAGTTGAGATTTCCCGCATTTCGTCGCCTACGGCGACTACTTACGGGCTACAAAAAAAAAGAAAAATCCTTAAGTTAATGGCATTGGCTTGCGGCCTACAGTAATAAAAAATAACTAGGCAACACTTTTGTACAAAAGCTGCTTACCTACAGAGGATGGAATGTTCGGGCTATCGGGATTAACGACTACCTTTCTTTCTGATGGTAATACAATAAGGTCCATGTCTTCCATTGGTACAACTCCGAGTAAAACCGAATCTCCTTAATTCAATGACTTACGTTAGGAGATTGCGTCATCTGCTTAGGCAGTCTCG